>NCCY01000067.1 GCA_002279855.1 Rhizobiales bacterium 12-68-15 | reverse complement strand
GAGCGAAGTAACGGACGCAGAGGTGAGAAAGAACACCGCGAAAGCCCTGCGAAACCCCGCGAGCGAGACACACGACGAGATTCGCGCCCTCGCGGACTCGGCCCTGACGCAGGTGGCGCCCAAAGCTCCCTCCAAGGCTGTCACCGCCAAGGCCGTCACCGCCAAGGCCTCCCCGTCCAAGGCTGAATCTCCGAAGGCTGAGTCTCCGAAGCCGACGCCCGCCAAGGTTTCGCCTGCGAAGGCCGTTACCCCAAAGGCGCCGGCTCCGGTGAAGGCTGCCGCCACCAAATCCGCCTCCAAGCAGCCGAAGGCGGCTGCGGCCCCCGTATCTGTGGAGCCGCTTCCCGAGGCTCCGAAGCCGGTCGAAGCCGCGCCTGCAGCCGTGAAGGCCACGAAGTCCGCACCAGCGAAGGCGAAGTCTGCCCCCGTTGTGGACGCCGCGCCCGTGCCTGCTCCCGCTCCCGAGCCCGTCACGGTTGCCAAGGCGCCCGCGAAGGCTTCCGCGAAGCCCGCCAGCAAGACTGCTGCGAAGGCCGCCCCTGCCAAAGCCCCGGCAAAGGCCTCGCGCGCGGAAAGGCCAAGGCGAGCGCCAAGGCTGACGCGCCTGTCGCCGCTCCCGTGAGCGCGCCGAAGGCCGAGGCGGAACCCGCCATGCCGCCGAAGCCGGTGACCAAGGCTGCCGCCGGGCGCAAGGGCAAGTCCTCCGCGCCCGCCATCGCGCCTGCGCCGGCCCCGGTGAAGGCTCCGGCGCGCAAGGCGAAGCCCGCGAAGGCCGAGCCGGAAGCGGTCGCGGCTCCTGTCAAAAAGGAGTCTTCCAAAAGTCCAACAGCGTCTCCAGGACCGGAGGACCCAGTGGCGGGTAGCGCACAGGTCGCGGCGCCGGTGACCCCGCAGGCGGCTCCCAAGGCGACCGCCACCAAGGCTGCGGTGAAGTCCGCGCCCAAGGCTCCCGCAAAGCCTGCCGCAAAGCCCGCCGTGAAGTCCACGGCCAAGCCGGCTGCCAAGGCCGCGCCGAAGGTGGCAGCGGCGGCCCCGGCGGTGAAGTCCGCCCCGGTCCGGAAGGCCCCGGCCAAGCGCGGTTGAGACGAGAATAAAGCGTATTATCCCGAGACTGGCCCGGAGCGATCCGGGCCATTTTCGTTTGTCCGGCGCTGTATCCGCGCCACCGCTTGGAGACCCGGCGGACACAAAAAAGGCGGCCCGCAGGCCGCCTTGATCGGGGACTGATGTCGCCGGGGCCGCAGCCTCAGATCTGGCGCTCCACCATCATCTTCTTGATCTCCGCGATGGCCTTGGCCGGGTTCAGGCCCTTCGGGCAGGCCTGCGCGCAGTTCATGATGGTGTGGCAGCGATAGAGGCGGAAGGGATCTTCCAGATTGTCGAGCCGGTCGCCGGTGCGCTCGTCGCGGCTGTCCTTCAGCCAGCGGTTCGCCTGCAGCAAGGCGGCGGGGCCGAGATAACGGTCGCCATTCCACCAGTAGCTCGGGCAGGAGGTCGAGCAGCAGGCACACAGGATGCACTCATACAGCCCGTCGAGCCGCTCGCGGTCTTCCTTCGACTGGCGCCACTCCGTCTCCGGGGCCGTGGTGTCGGTCTGGAGCCACGGCTCGATGGAGGCGTGCTGCGCATAGAAGCGGGTCAGGTCGGGAACCAGATCCTTCACCACCGGCATGTGCGGCAGCGGATAGACGTTCACCACACCCTTCACCAGCACCTCGTCCATGCCCTTGGTGCAGGCGAGGGTGTTGGTGCCGCCGATATTCATGGCGCACGATCCGCACACGCCTTCGCGGCAGGAGCGGCGGAAGGTGAGGGTCGGGTCGATCTTGTTCTTGATGTAGATCAGGCCATCGAGAACCATCGGACCGCAATCTTCGCGGTTCACGAAATAGGTGTCGATGGACGGATTCTTTCCGTCGTCCGGATTCCAGCGATAGATGCGGAACTCGGTCAGCTTGGCCGCGCCCTGCGGCTTCGGCCACGTCTTGCCGCCGGAGATCCGGGAATTCTTCGGAAGGGTCAGTTCAACCATTTTCCGTCCTCGTCGCCGGCAAGCCGGGCATCAGAAACATCAATCCTCGTACATGTCGAAGCGACGCTGCCGGTCAAAGGCGGTGCGCCGCTCCTCCATGCGCGCGTCGCGATGATCGCGCCGCGCCTTTTCCTCACCCAGCTGATCGATGCGCGCTTCAAGCGCTTCGATCCTCTGCGCAATCCCTGCCAGCGTCTCGTCCAACCGGTCGAGCCGGTCGAGGATCAGCATGGCGACCTTCCTGCCGCCGGGGCGCTTCTTGCTCACCCCGCGCGCCTTCAGTAAACGCGCTTCTTGGGCTCGATATACTGAATGTCGTTCGACAGCGTGTAGGTGTGCACGGGCCGGTCATCGAGCGTGACCTTGCCGGTCGCGGTGTCGAGATAGGCCAGCGTGTGCTTCATCCAGTTGTGGTCGTCCCGGTCGGGATAGTCCTCGCGGGCATGGGCGCCACGGCTTTCCTTGCGGTTCGCCGCGCTTTCCATGGTCACGACCGCCTGGGAGATCAGGTTGTCATATTCCAGCGTCTCGATCAGGTCGGAATTCCAGACCAGCGAGCGGTCGGAGACGCGGATGTCCGGGGTGCCGGAATAGACGTCGTGGATGAGCTTCTGGCCTTCTTCCAGCACTTCGCCGGTGCGGAAGACGGCGCAGTTGTTCTGCATCACGCGCTGCATGCGGGCGCGCAGCTCGGCCGTCGGCGTGGAGCCGGTGGCATAGCGGAAGCGGTCGAGGCGCGAGAGCGCCTTCTCGGCGCTGTCGGCGGGCAGCGGACGGTGCTTCTCGCCCGGATGCACCACCTCGGCGGCGCGCAGGGCCGCCGCGCGGCCGAACACCACGAGGTCGATCAGCGAGTTGGAGCCAAGGCGGTTGGCGCCGTGAACGGACACGCAGGCCGCTTCGCCGATGGCCATCAGGCCGGGCACCACCTTGTCGGGGTCGCCATGGGCCTTGTTGACCACTTCGCCGTGATAGTTCGTGGGAATGCCGCCCATGTTGTAGTGCACGGTCGGGATGACCGGGATGGGCTCGCGCGTCACGTCCACGCCGGCGAAGATCTTGGCGCTCTCGGAAATGCCCGGCAGGCGCTCGTGCAGGATCGCCGGGTCGAGATGGTCGAGATGCAGGTAGATGTGGTCCTTGGCCTTGCCGACGCCGCGTCCCTCGCGGATCTCCATGGTCATGGAGCGGGACACCACGTCGCGGGAGGCAAGGTCCTTGGCGGAGGGGGCATAGCGCTCCATGAAGCGCTCGCCCTCCGAATTGGTGAGATAGCCGCCCTCGCCGCGCGACCCTTCGGTGATCAGGCAGCCGGAGCCGTAGATGCCGGTGGGGTGGAACTGCACGAACTCCATATCCTGCAGCGGCAGGCCGGCGCGCAGCACCATGGCATTGCCGTCACCCGTGCAGGTGTGGGCGGATGTGGCGGAGAAATAGGCGCGGCCATAGCCGCCGGTCGCCAGGATGGTCAGGTGCGAGCGGAAGCGGTGGATGGTGCCATCGTCCATCTTCAGCGCGACCACGCCGCAGCAGCGGCCATCCTCATCCATGATGAGGTCGATGGCGAAGAACTCGATGAAGAATTCCGCCTTGTGCTTCAGCGCCGCGCCATAGAGCGTGTGCAGCATGGCATGGCCGGTGCGGTCGGCGGCGGCGCAGGTGCGCTGCGCGGTGCCCTTGCCGAAATGCGTGGTCATGCCGCCGAACGGCCGCTGGTAGATCTTGCCGTCCTCGGTGCGGGAGAAGGGGACGCCCCAGTGCTCCAACTCGTAGACGGCGGCCGGCGCGTTGCGCACCAGATACTCGATGGCGTCCTGGTCGCCCAGCCAGTCCGACCCCTTGACGGTGTCGTACATATGCCATTCCCACTTGTCGTCGCCCATATTACCCAGCGAGGCGGCGACACCGCCCTGTGCGGCAACGGTGTGGGAGCGGGTGGGGAATACCTTGGTGATGCAGGCGGTGCGCAGGCCCCGGAGCAGCCCACCACGGCGCGCAGGCCCGCGCCACCGGCGCCGACCACCAGCACGTCATAGGTGTGGTCCTGGATGGGATAGGCCGCGCCCTTGGTGCCGGGGGCGGCTGAGCCGTTGGTTCCGTTGGTGTCGGCCATGTCAGCCTCCCAGGCTGATCTTGAGCACGGCGAACGCGCCGGCGAGACCGACCGCGACCGTGAAGAAAGTGTTCGCGACGATGCAGAGCACCTTGAGGCCTTCACCGTGGACATAGTCCTCGATGACGACCTGCATGCCGATCCGCATGTGTGTCGTTACGGAGAGCAGCGTCAGCAGGATCACCACCGCGACAATCGGATTGCCGAGAGTCGCGCGTGCCGCTTCATAGCTGGAGCCCGCCAGGGAAATGACGATGACGAGGAAGCAGATGCCGAGCAGCAGGTTCGCCGCGCCGGTGAGGCGCTGCACGAAGAAATGCTCGGTTCCCGACCTGGCGGAGCCGAGGCCGCGCACCCGTCCGAGCGGGGTACGCATGGGCGCATGATGCGTCTTGGGCGTGCTCATTGTGATGTCTCCTCAGCCCTTCAGCGCCAGGCCGATGATCCAGACGATCACGGTCAGCGCGATGGAGCCGGCGAGGGTCGCCTTGGCGAGAAGCTCGCGCTCCCGAGCGCCGAAGCCGTGGATGAAGTCCCAGATGAAGTGGCGGACGCCGCCGAGCGCGTGATGAATCAGCGCCCAGGTGAAGCCGAGCAGGATCAACTGGCCGATCCACGAACCGGCGATGCTTGAAAACAGGTTATAGGCGCCCGGCGAAGAAGCGGCGGCGAGCAGCCACCACACAAGGATCACCGTCCCGAAATACAGGGCACTGCCGGTGATGCGATGCACAATGGACATCATCATCGTGAACAGCGGACGGTAAATCGACAGGTGGGGAGAGAGCGGGCGCTCGATACGCGACGGACTGTCGGCCATGGGGCTCCTCCGGAAATCGCCCGATCAGGTATCTCAATCGTTGCCAGTTCGCAACGATTCCAAGGCAGGACCTGGAGCGTATGCACCAATTTGACGCAATGCGATACGCGGAATGGCGCAGTGCAGATCTCTGCCGAGGCCGGGATGCTACGCCTCTTGCCCGTCCATCGCCATCCGGGTTCGATCCAAAACGGCAGCGAGATCAAAAAAGAAAGGCGCGGCCGGGGCCGCGCCTTGATGGAATTCCGCAGGTGTGCCGGTGCTCAGAACCGGTAGGTGACGCCCGCCGCGACCAGCCAGGGATTAAGATCGGCAGTGCCGGAAAGCACCGCATTGCCGACCCCGACCGTGAAATCGGGCTGGAGGAAGAGTTTCTTCACGTCCACGTTCACGCCCCAGTGGCGGTCGATCATGTAGTCGAAGCCGGCCTGGAGCGCCCAGCCGAAGCTGTTCTTCACGTCCAGCGACTGCACGTCATAGGTCTTGGTGTTGAAGAACACGGTGTAGTTCACGCCCGCGCCCACATAGGGCTTGAAGGGGCCGAAATCCGTGAAGTGGTACTGAAGGGTCAGGATCGGCGGCAGGAGCCAGGTCTTGCCCACGCTCAGGCCACCGAGCGTGCCGGCGCCGTAGATGTTGTGCGGCGTCACGCCGAGGATGAGTTCGGCGGCGATGTTCTTGGTGAAGAAATAGGTGATGTCCAGTTCCGGCACCACCGAGTCGGAATAGGACAGGTCCGATCCCCACACGCCGTTCACGCTGCCGCCGCCGGAGGGCAGCACGCCGAGCGCGCGCAGACGAATCATCCACGGGCTCGGTTCCGACACCACGGGTGCCACCGGCGCCTTCACCACGGCGGGTGACAGGTCCGCAGCCATGGCCACAGCGCTCGCGCCCAGCCCGATCACACCGGCGAAAACCCGCGCCAGCGTCCGCCCCCAGAGCCCCTTCGTCATTGCAGCAATTCCCATATCCAATGAAGCTGCCTAGGCTTCGGCCGAGCCGGCGCGGCCCGGTTTGATCTGGATCAAATCGCGTGTGTGCAGCGCGGTTCGCGCAAAGAGTGTGGCTTCCGGGTGACATGCCACGGGACCGCCGCAATTGGGGAGAATGCAGCGCGGATGCGTCATTTGTTCAGACTGTGTCTCGGGGCCGACCTCGCGCGGTGCCTGTCCGCCCTCGTCACGGTCGTTGTCCTGTGCCTGCCGGCCGCGGCGCAGGATTCGGGCCGCCTTGCCACCGAGACCTTCAGGGTCGGTAGCGAGGAGCGCAGCTATCTCATCGACCTGCCGCCCCAGGCGAAGCCCGCGCCCCGGCCGACCATCATCGCCCTGCATGCGGCGGGGCAGACCTCGGAGGGACTTCGGGATTATCTCGGCCTTGCGCCCGCCGCGCGCCGTGAGGGCTATGTCACGGTCTATCCGCAGGGAATCGGGCGTGTGTGGAATGACGGCCGCCCCGCCGCCATGCGCCTCAAGGCGGTGCTGACGCCCGGCGACGACGTGCCGTTCCTGGTCACCCTGGTGCAGCGGCTGGTGCAGCAGGGCATCGCCGATCCCGCGCGCATCTATCTGATGGGGATCTCAAATGGCGGCTTCATGGTGGAGCGGATGGCCTGCGAGTTCGCCGACCTGTTCGCCGCCTATTCTGTCGCCATGGCCACCGCGCCGGCGAATTATCGCGAGGAGTGCAAGCCCTCCCGGCCCGTACCCATCATGTTCGTGCACGGAACCGCTGACGGTGTGATCGCCTGGAACGGCTTCTGGACGCCGCTCGGCGCCACCTTGTCGGCGCCTGATTCGGCCGCACTCTATGCCCGTCTCGACGGCTGCACGGAAGCGACCGACCAGGATCTGCCGGATCTTGAGCCGGCGGATGCCACCACCCTTTCGGTGCGCCGATACGGGGGGTGCGAGGGCGGGGTGGAAGTGGTGCTCTATCGCGTCGAGCGGGGCGGGCACCAGTCGCCCGCTCGCGTGGAGACCAAGCCGGGCCTCGCCACGCCGTTCCTCGGCCTGCGCAACCGCGACATGGACATGGGCGAGGCCTCCCTTGCCTTCTTCTCCCGCTACAGCCTCGGTTCTGCACCGCCCCAGGCCGGTAGCACGCCCATGCCGGTGCCCTCGCCGCTGAAGAGCGGCCTTCAGCGGCGCGTGGACGACCGGCCCGGCCCTCAGCGGGGAATGAGCACCCAGTAATCCAGATCGAGGATCACGCTCGGGTCGTAGTCCTCGCCGTCCTTCAGGGGAAAATCGGCGCAGGGCCGGTCCTTGGTGGCGATGGTGCGCACGCGGAGCGCACCCACATCCTCGCGCCCCGGAATTTCCGCCACATCGACGATCTCGCTCCAGGCAAACACGGTGAGGCCCGCAAAGAGCGGGGCGACGTGCCGGCCGCCATTGATGGCCGCCACATGGAAGGCATTGCCGAGCCCGTTGAACGACAGGGCGCGGGCGATGGAGATGACATGGCCGCCATAGATCAGGCGGCGGCCGAACCGGCCCTGGCCCTCGGTATACTGGTTGAAGTGCACCTTGGCCGTGTTCTGGTAGAGACGGGTGGCGAGCATGTGCTCCGCCTCCTCCACCGTCATGCCGTCCACATGGTCGATGCGCTCGCCGACGCGATAATCCGCAAAGCGCAGCGGAGAGCCGGCGAGGTCGTCGCGCCATTCGCCCAGATCGAGCGCGGGCACCGCATCGCCCAGCGCGTCCGCCGCCAGTGCCGCCGGCAAGGTGGGAATGACGGTCTCCGGCGCCGGAGCCTTGGGGTCGCGCTTGCGCACCATCACCCAGCGCACATAGTCCAGCACCTCCACCCCGTCCTGGTTGAAGCCTGCGGAGCGGACATAGACGACGCCGGACGTTCCGTTGGAATTCTCCCGCAGTCCGATGACCTCGGACACCGCATGCAGGGTGTCGCCGGGATAGACCGGCGCGAGGAAACGGCCGCCCGCATAGCCGAGATTGGCAACCGCGTTCAGCGAGATGTCCGGCACGGTTTTGCCGAACACCACATGGAACACCAGCAGGTCGTCCAGCGGCGCGCGGGGATAGCCGAGGGCCTGGGCAAAGCTGTCGGCGGACTGGACGGCGAATCGGGTGCCGTAGAGGGCGCTGTAGAGGCTGGCATCGCCCACCGTGAGGGTGCGCGGGGTGGCGTGGCGGATGACCTGCCCGACCGTGAAGTCCTCGAAGAAATTGCCCGCGTTCGTCTTGCTCATCCAGCCCTCCCGCCGCCCGGCCCATGCCTGTCGCACCGCTTATGTTGCAGGTGCGTCCGCGGCGGCGCAACGAAAGAACGCGCGCACCGGCTTGACGCGGCGGCTTCAGCCTTGGCATGGCTTGCAGGAGTGCAAGAGCGTGCATGCGGGAAGGGTGGGGCGTGTCGGAAACTTCCAGTCAGAGCCTGTCCTTCCAGGCCATGTGCTTCGTGGCGGTGCTCTTTCCCTTCTACGTCTATGCCGCGAGCCAGGCGAATTCCGCCGCCCTCACGACGGACCTGCTGGCGACGTCCTTCGACCTCACCTCGCTGAGCGCCTGCTGGCTGGTCCTGCGCATCGCCCATCGCTCCAAGGCGGAGCGCTTCGCCTATGGCCTCGGCAAGCTGGAAAACCTCGCGGAGCTGATGATCGCCATCCTCCAGGTGATCCTCGTTCTGGTCGCGACCGGCCGGGCGGTGGCGGGCCTGCTTAATCCAGAGCCCGTGCACGGGGCAGGCTTCGGCCTTGTGGTGACGGCGGTGGCGGTCGCCGGCAATCTCTATCTGCACATCAAGGCGCGCCGTCTCGCCCGGATCGCCCGCTCGCCGGTTCTCATCGCGCAGGCGCGGGTTCATCTCGTTTCGGCGACGTCGTCCGGAGCCGTGTTCTGCGTGACGGTGATTACGTCCAGCATCCACGGGGTGGAGTGGATCGCGCTTCTGGACCCGATCGTGTCCTTCGTCGTGATCGGTTTCATGATCTTCAACATCTACGAGATGGTGGCGAGTTCCCTCGGCTCGCTGCTCGACCGCGCCATCAACGAGGCCGGGCAGTTGCGCATCCTGCGGGCGCTGACCCGCTGCTTCGACGATTTCGAGGAACTCGGCGACATCCGCACCCGCAGCCATGGCGGGCGCATGATGGTGGAACTGCATCTCGGCTTCGACCCCGCTTGGACGGTGGCGCGCGCCCGCGAGGCGGTGGCCGACCTCACCGCCAAGGTGAAGGAGGAGTTCGCCAGCGTGGGCGATCAGGTGGAGGTGGCCGTGGTGCTGATGGCGCCGACGCCGCGCACCTTCTCCGCCACCCTCGCCCAGACCGAATCCGAGACGGCGCGGACCGCGACGGCACAGTAGCCTGCGGCGCGGCGCTTGCGTGATCGCTCGTTTCGGTCAGGAGGCGGGCTACGGGCTCAATGGTCCGAGAGCGTCACATCGTCGGTCCAGTCGCCGGGCACATCCTTCACGATCACCTGCCCGCAGATCACCCGGCCCTTGACGGGATCGAAGGTGAGGGTGGGGGCGCCATAAAGCTGCCAGCCCGTGTTCAGGGCTGCGCTGACGCGCTTGCAGAAGGCGGAATCATCGGGGCCGGTGAGGTAGCGATAGAGCTTCATGGCAGATCCGGGTGGGAGAGAAGGCGCTGGCCGGCGGCGCGGGCCACCGCGACGCGCTGTTCCTGGAAGGCGGCGGTGCGAAGGCGCACCTCCTCCACCAGGCGGCTGTCCTCGTCGGCAAGGCCGGGGAAGGGCGGGCGCGGATCATATTCCATCGCCAGCGAGATGCGCCGTGCCTCGTTCTCGCCGGCGAGTTCCCGCGCCAGCATGAGGGCGAAGTCGATGCCCGAGGTGACACCCGCGCAGGTCATGCGGTCGCGGTCCACCACCACGCGCTCGGCCACCGGGATGGCCCCGAGCAGCGACAATTGTTCCAGCGACAGCCAGTGGCAGGTCGCCTTGTAGCCCATGAGCAGCCCGGCGGCCCCCAGCACCAACGAGCCGGTGCACACCGAGGTCACATAGCTCGCGGTGCGCGCCATGCGGCGCAGGAAGTCCAGCGTCTCCTCGTCTTCCATCAGCGTGATCTGGCCGGGTCCACCGGGAACGCAGAGCACGTCGCATCCCTTCACCTTGCTGAACTTGGTGTCCGGCACCAGCGTCAGGCCGAGGGAATCGCGCACCGGCTTGCGGTTCTTCCAGACGATCTGCACCCGGCAATCCGGCAGGCGGGCGAACACCTCGTACGGCCCGGTGAGATCCATCTGGTCCATCTGCGGATAGGCCAGCATGACGATGCGGGTGGCCACGGCTCAGGTCCTCGCGGCGATGGCGTCGGCCAAAGCGACGGTGCGGCGGGCCATGTCCGCATGCATCCGTTCCACCATGCGCCCGTCGATCTGGATCACGCCCTTGGAGGCATTCTCCGGCAGGTCGAAGGCGGAGATGATGGCGCGCGCCCGGCCGACCTCGCTGTCCGGCGGGCTGAAGGCGGCGTTGCAGGGCTCGATCTGCGAGGGGTGGATCAGCGTCTTGCCGTCCATGCCCATCTCGACGCCCTGCGTGCATTCGGCCTTGAAGCCCTCCATGTCCTGGAACTGGTTCCACACGCCGTCGAGCACGTCGATGCCATAAGCGTGCCCGGCGGCGATCACCTGCATCAGCCACCCCACCATGGGCGCGCGGCCGGGAACGAGGGCGGCGCGCGTCTCCTTGGACAGGTCATTGGTGCCCAGCACGAACACGTCCAGCCGGGTCAGCGGATTGCGGGCGGCGGCGATGGCATGGATGTCGAGGATCGCGATGGGGGTCTCGATCATGGCCCAGACGCGGGTGGTGGCGGGCACGCCCAGCGCTTCCAGCCGCCGGCCCACCACCACGAGTTGGTCGGGGTCCTGCACCTTGGGAACAAGGATGGCATCGGGGGCGGCGGCGGCCGCCGCGTCCAGATCTTCCATCCCCCATGGCGTATCGAGGCCGTTGATGCGGAGCACCACCTCGCGCGGGCCGAAGCCGCCGGCACGAACCGCCTCCGCCGCGCGCACCCGCGCCTCGGCCTTGGCATCGGGGGCCACCGCATCCTCAAGATCGACAATGACTCCGTCGGCGGGAAGGGTGCGGGCCTTTTCCAGCGCCCGTGCGTTGGAGCCGGGCATGTAGAGCACACTGCGGCGCGGACGGATGGTCATGTCGGCACATCTCCCAGCATCTGAACGGCACCGGAGACCTCCGGATGCCTGATCACGTCCCCCGGCGCTTTCCGCTCCGGAGCCGGGCCTGTGGGGCCCCGCTCGACGGATGGCACCGGGCGCTGCCCGATGCCGCGAAAATGCGTCATGCTCCAGCAAGCTAGAGTGCCGCGCGCCCCGAGGGAAGCGGGTACGCATCGATCAGGAGGCCGGATCATGACCGGGCGGAGGGTTGCAGGGCTGGACGGCTGCCGCGGCGGATGGGTGTGCGTGTGGTGGGACGGCGGCGATGGCATCGGCGCGGTCCGCATCGATGATCTGGCGAGCCTGTTCGCGGGCGCCGAGGCGCCCGACCTTGCCGCCATCGACATTCCGCTCGGCCTGCCCGATCGCGCCGGACCCGGCGGGCGGGCGCCGGAGCGCCTGGTGCGGCCGCGGCTCGGCATGCGCCAGTCCAGCGTCTTCTCCGTTCCGTCCCGCGCCGCCGTCGAGGCGGGCGGGGAGGGTACGGAGGGCGAGCACTATGCCCGCATCTGCGCCGTGGCGCGGGCAACCTCCGAGCCGCCCCGCGCCATTTCCAAGCAGTGCTTCCACATCCTGCCCAAGATCCTGGAGGCCGACCGCCTGCTGCGGGCCCGACTGGACCTGCACGCGCGCCTGTTCGAATGCCATCCCGAAGTGAGCTTCTGGGCCATGAACGGGCAGAGCGAGGTGACGGCGCCGAAGAAAGTGAAGGGGCGGCCCAGCGAGGGTGGCCTCGACCTGCGCCGGACCCTGTTGTCCGAGGCCGGGTTGCCCATGGCGGGGATGACGCGGGAGACCGCCCGTGCGCTGGGGGCGGGTTATGACGACCTCATCGACGCCTGCGCCGCCGCCTGGACGGCCCGGCGCATCGCCGATGGCCTTGCCCTGCGCTTTCCTGATCCGCCGGAGCGGGACGTGGCCGGCATTCCCGTCGCCATCCATGCGTAAAAACGAAAACGGCCCGCCGGGGGGCGGGCCGTTCTCTCACTTGATCTGACCCGTCTCAGGCCGCCTTGCGGCGCGAGGTGATCAGCTTGCGGTTCACCAGCACCTCGGCGATCTGCACCGCGTTGAGGGCCGCGCCCTTGCGCAGATTGTCCGACACGCACCAGAAGGCGATGCCGTTGTCCACGGTCGGGTCATCGCGCAGACGCGAGATGTAGGTCGCGTCCTCGCCGGCCGCCTCGTGGGGCGTGATGTAGCCGCCGGTCTCGCGGGTATCGATCACCAGCACGCCGGGCGCCGCGCGCAGGATCTTGCGCGCTTCCTCGGCGGACAGGGGCTTCTCGAACTCCACGTTCACGGATTCGGAGTGGGAGACGAACACCGGCACCCGCACGCAGGTGGCGGTGAGCTTGATCTTGGGATCGAGGATCTTCTTGGTCTCGACCGCCATCTTCCACTCTTCCTTCGTGAACCCGTCCTCCATGAACACGTCGATCTGGGGGATCAGGTTGAAGGCGATGCGCTTGGGGAACTTCTTCGACTCGACGGGGTCGGAGACGAAGATGGCGCGCGTCTGCGAGAACAGTTCGTCCATGGCGTCCTTGCCGGCGCCGGAGACGGACTGATAGGTGGACACCACCACCCGCGTGATGGTGGCCGCATCATGCAGCGGCTTCAGCGCCACCACGAGCTGCGCGGTGGAGCAGTTCGGATTGGCGATGATGTTCTTCTTCTTGAAGCCCACGATCGCGTCCGCATTCACCTCGGGCACGATCAGCGGCACGTCCGGATCGGTGCGCCACTGCGACGAATTGTCGATGACCACGCAGCCGGCGGCGCCGATCTTGGGCGAATATTCCTTGGACACGGCGCCCCCGGCGGACATCAGGCAGATGTCCGTGTCGGAGAAGTCGTAATTGGCGAGGTCCTTCACCTTGAGGGTTTTGTCACCATAGGAAACCTCGACGCCCATGGAGCGGCGCGATGCAAGCGCGACAACCTCGTCGGCGGGGAAGCCCCGCTCGGCAAGGATCGAGAGGATCTCCCGGCCCACGTTACCCGTGGCGCCGGCGACGGCGACCTTGTAGCCCATGACTAACCTTCGATGATGACCGGCCCATGCCGGAAGTCGGAGCTTTTAGGCCTTCACGCGCGAGCGCGCAACGTTTGCGCGCAGCCGGGTGTGGCCCCACCGCCACGCCGCCGGGCGATCCGCTCTCCGCAGGGCCCTGCCGGGTCGCATCAGTCTTTCCTTAATCACCTTGATCTGGAATGGATTTCGCACGGAGCTGCGCGCGGGGCGGCGCCTGTCTCCGTAAGGGAACCAGTCTCGACCGGCGCCCGTTCCTTGCATAGACTGTGTTCGAGATCTGACCGGATTCGTCCCGGTCCCTTTGGAGGTTGCCATGCGTTTCGCGCCGCTTCTCACCCTCGCCGCCGCCCTGAGCCTTGCGGCCGTCGGCGTGGCCGAGGCGCAGACCTCGTCCGGCACCACCACCACCCAGAGCCAGACCCAGGCGAAGAAGCGCCAGGTGATCGTCATCACCAAGCGCTCGCCGCTGGATGCCGGCACGGTGGTGAAGCCCGGTTCCAAGTCGTATCTCGATTACGCCCTGCCGGCCGGCTACTTCTTCCCCACCTACGGCGCCGGCCAGAGCGGCATCGTCCCCGGCCGCTATCCGCTTCCCGACCGCTTCTACCTGCCGGGCTACTGAGGTCTGCTCGACAAACCGGGCGCGGGCCGTCATATGAGGCGGCTCATTGCCCGCGCCAGAAGGCTTCCGGCGGCGGGCGCGGCGCTTCTGGCTTCAGGCGCGTGATCCGAAAGGCCCGCTCATGTTCAGCGTCATTCCGGGCTTCCGGCTTTCGCTCGGCATCACGCTTACCTATCTCGGCTTCATCGTCCTGCTGCCGATCGCGGCCCTGCTGCTTCAGGCGAGCGATGTGGGGCTGGTGCGCTACTGGGCGATCATCACCTCGCCGCGCACCCTGGCCGCGTTCCAGATCACCATCGGCGCCGCCGCCGCCGCCACTCTCTTCAATGCCGTCTACGGGCTGATGCTGGCCTGGGTGCTGGTGCGCTACGAATTTCCCGGCCGCCGCCTGCTGGACACGCTGGTCGATATTCCCTTCGCTTTGCCCACCGCCGTCGCGGGCATAGCCCTGACCGCGCTGTTCGCCAAGAACGGCTGGTTCGGCGCCCCGCTCGCGGTGTGGGGCATCGAGGTGGCCTATGCGCCGGCCGGCATCGTCTGCGCCATGGCCTTCACCTCCATCCCGTTCGTGGTGCGCACCGTGCAGCCGGTGCTGGAGGATCTGGAGGCGGACGTGGAAGAGGCGGCCACCACGCTCGGCGCCTCATCGCTGCGGGTGTTCCTCACCGTGATCCTGCCGGCCATCTTCCCGGCCTTTCTCGCCGGCGCCTCGCTCGCCTTCGCCCGCTCGCTGGGCGAGTTCGGGGCGGTGGTGTTCATCGCCGGCAACCAGCCCTTCCGCACCGAGATCGTGGCGCTGCTCACCTTCATCCGGCTGGAGGAATATGATTATGCCGCCGCCGCCGCCATCGCGGCCACCATGCTGGGCTTCGCCTTCCTGATGCTGCTGGCGGTGAACCTCATCCAGGCGTGGCACCAGCGCCGCGCCATCCGGGAGGATTGAGCATGAGCGAGGGCGCATCCCGACGCCGGCGGGTGGGAGACA
>NCCY01000066.1 GCA_002279855.1 Rhizobiales bacterium 12-68-15 | reverse complement strand
GATCGCCTCCGACGGCATGCCGGTCGGGCTCCAGATCGTGGCGCCGGCCTGCCGGGAGGATCTGGTGGCGCGCATCGGCGCCGCCTATGAGCGCACCCGGCCGCCCGGCTACAATGTGCGGCCTTTCTGAAACGCGGACATCGTGACGGTCAGGATACGGATCAGCCCATATATTCGGGCTGATACCGATTGATATTTTTCAATAAAACGCTCGTAAAAATGCACATTTGAAAAATAAAACCGGATGACGGAACAGATTGGCATCCTGCCATGTTACGTCTGGTGCTTCGAATAAAATATTCGAAGCCAGATCTATCCATCCGTTGAGAAAATGCTGTGCGCCGTGGTGCGGGCGTAGTCATGGATATTTGCATCCGGCGGCCCGCGCCAGTGGGCGTTCAGTCTTCGACGCCCGGCGGCGGCGCCCTCCGGGCGTGCCTGTTTCCGTGTCTCGCTTTCCACGGTGCGTGGCGTGATCGCCGGCATCGGTAGCCTGAGGACGGCAGTTCCGTCTCCGAGCGCCTGCCCCAAGCGGGGCTGAAAGGCCCACTTGATTGCCTTCTTCATGCACGCCGGCTGGCGGGCCCGTCCGGCCTCGCTGTGGAGCGACCGCAAGCCGATCCGCGACGAACTCTTCAGTGTCGATCGGCTGGAAGAGCATGCCCGCAGCCTTGCGCGGGCGCAGGCGGTGGCCCCGCAGCATGTACGCGGACATGCCCTGTCCGGCCGGCTCGCCGAAAACGGCGCGGCTTTGCTGGCGGCCTATCGCGCCATCGCCCGCGCCATTGACGAGGGTGGCGCCATCACCCCCTCCGCCGAATGGCTGATCGACAATTATCATCTGGTCGAGAAGCAGATCCGCGAGATCCGCTCCGACCTTCCGCCCAGCTATTACCGCCAGCTTCCCAAGCTCGCCGCCGGGCCGTTTGCCGGATATCCGCGCGTGTTCGGCGTGGCATGGGCCTTCGTGGCCCACACCGACAGCCGCTTCGATCCCGACATGCTGACGCGCTTCCTGAACGCCTATCAGGAGGTGCAGCCGCTCACCATCGGCGAATTGTGGGCGGTCTCCATCACGCTGCGCATCGTCCTGATCGAGAATCTGCGGCGCCTCGCCCGGCTGATCGTGGAGGATCGCGCCCTGCGGCGGACGGCGGACGGGCTGGCGGACCGGCTGCTCGGGGCGGGCCGCATCGCCCCCGAACTGGTCCCGGCCGTGCTTGCCGCCTTTGAGAAGACGACGCTTCCCGATGCGCTGGCGGTCCAGCTCGTGCACAGGCTGCGTGACCAGGACCCGCGCATCACGCCCGCGCTGAAATGGCTCGATCAGCATCTGGCCGCGCAGGGCTCCAGCGCCGATGCGATCGTGCGGGACGTGCAGCGCAGCCAGGGGGCCTCCAATGTCACCGTGCGCAACATCATCACCAGCCTGCGGCTGATTTCCGACGTGGACTGGAAGGACCTGTTCGAGCGCGCGAGCCTCGTGGACGGCGTGCTGGCCGCCGGCAGCGCCTTCCTGTCCATGGATTTCTCCACCCGCAATCTCTATCGCAGCGCCATCGAGGAACTGGGACGGGGCTCGGGCTGGTCGGAATTCGACGTGGCGACGAAAGCCGTCCGGCTGGCGCAGGAGGCGCGCGCGGCCGATCCGGACGGCGATGTCCGCGCGGCGGACCCCGGCTATCATCTCCTGACCGCCGGGCGCGCCGCGTTCGAGGCGGAGATCGGCTTTCGCCTGCCGCTGACCAGCCTGCTGGCGCGCCTGAACCGCGCCTTCGGCATGGCGGGATATTCCGCCGCCATCCTGTTCGCGGCCGGCGCCTTCCTCGCGCTGCCGCTGGTGCTGCTGGCGTTCATGGGGCTCGGCCTGCCCCTGCTCGCGCTGCTGGCGGTTCTCGGCGCCATCCCCGCCATCGACGCGGCGGTGGCCGTGGTCAACCGTGCGGTCTCGCTCGGCTTCGGCGCCGTGGCCCTTCCTACGCTGGAACTGCGCAGCGGTATCCCGTCCCATCTGCGCACCCTCGTGGTGGTGCCGACCCTGCTGACCACGCCCGCGTCCGTCGATGAGCAGGTGGAGCATCTGGAGATCCACCATCTGGCAAGCCCGGAAGGCGATCTGCACTTCGCCCTGCTCTCGGACTGGGTGGATGCGGACAGCGAGCACATGACGGGGGACGGAGTGCTGGTTGCCGCAGCGCAGGCCGGCATTGATCGCCTCAATGCCCGCTACGGCCCCGCACCCGCCGGCCCGCGCTTCCTGCTGCTCCACCGCCGGCGCATCTGGAATGCGGGGGAGGGCCGCTGGATGGGATGGGAGCGCAAGCGCGGCAAGTTGCATGAGCTGAACCGCCTGCTGCGCGGCGCTGACGACACCACCTTCATGCCGGTCCAGGGCCGGCCGGTCGCGGTGCCCGAAGGGGTCCGCTATGTGGTCACCCTCGATGCCGACACGCGGCTGCCGCACGATACGGTGCGCCGCCTCATCGGCAAGATGGCCCATCCCCTCAATACCGCCCATTTCGATGCCGCCACCGGCCGGGTCGTGGAGGGATACGGCGTGCTTCAGCCGCGCGTGACCCCCTCGCTGCCGCTGGGGGGCGAGGGCTCGCTGTTCCAGCGCACCTTTTCGAGCATGAGCGGCATCGACGGATATGGCTCGGCGGTCTCCGACGTCTATCAGGATCTCTCCGGCGAGGGCTCCTATGCGGGCAAGGGCATTTACGACGTGGATGCCTTCGAGGCCGCGCTCGCCGGGCGCGTGCCGGACTCCACCCTTCTCAGCCATGATCTGTTCGAGGGCCTGTTCGCCCGTGCGGGCCTCGCTTCCGATGTGGAGGTGGTGGAGGAATTCCCCGCCCGCTATGACGTGGACGCCCTGCGGCGGCACCGCTGGGCGCGGGGCGACTGGCAGCTCCTGCCCTGGATTCTGGGGCCCGGTCCCCGGTCGGCGAGCGCTGCTCCGGCGTCCCTCGCCATTCCGGCGATGGGACGTCTCAAGATGCTCGACAATCTGCGGCGCACGCTCTCGGCGCCCTTTGCCGTTGCCGCGCTCGTACTCGGCTGGACCCTGCCATGGCCCGCCGCCCTCGCCTGGACGGCGTTCGTGGTGCTGACCCTCGTTGTGCCGAAATTCATCCCCGTCCTTGCCGCCATCCTGCCGCGCCACGGCAGCGTCGCGCTCGGCAGCCACCTGCGCGCGCTGGCCGGCGATGTGCGCCTTGCCCTGTTCCAGTCCTTCCTCACGCTGGTGTTCCTCGCGCATGAAGCCTGGCTGATGGGCGATGCCATGCTGCGCACCCTGTGGCGGCTGCTGGTGTCGCGGCGCCATCTGCTGGAATGGGTGCCCGCCGCACAGGCCGGCCTCTCCAGCCGGCCCGACCTTGCCGGATCGTTCCGGCGGATGGCCGGCGCGCTCCTCATCGCAGCGGTGGCGCTGGCCGTGGCGGTCCTGGCGGGGCAC
Source organism: Rhizobiales bacterium 12-68-15 (assembly GCA_002279855.1). Classification (GTDB taxonomy): domain Bacteria; phylum Pseudomonadota; class Alphaproteobacteria; order Rhizobiales; family Xanthobacteraceae; genus Aquabacter. Next base: position 8,628 of record NCCY01000066.1, on the reverse strand, counting down.
GGCGCCTGGCCGCTGGCCGCGCTGTTTGCGGCCTTCTGGGTCGCATCGCCCGCGCTCGCCCGCTGGGTCAGCCTGCCGCAGCGCGCCGAGGAGCAGATGCTGTCCGAGGCGGAGGCGAGTGCCTTGCGCCTCACGGGGCGCCGCACATGGCGCTTCTTCGAGACCTTCGTGACGGCGGCCGACACCATGCTGCCGCCGGACAATTTCCAGGAAGAGCCGGCGCCCGAAATCGCCCACCGGACCTCGCCCACCAATATCGGCCTGTATCTGCTGTCGGTCGCCAGCGCCCGCGATTTCGGCTGGATCGGCACCCAGGAGGCGGTAAAGCGGCTGGAGGCGACCTTTGCCACCCTGCACGCCCTCGATCAGTTCCGCGGGCACTTCTACAACTGGTACGACACCCGCGACCTGCGCCCGCTGGACCCGCGCTACGTCTCCACCGTGGACAGCGGAAACCTTGCCGGCCATCTCATCGCGCTCGCCGGAGCGATCCGGGACTGGCAGGCCGGCCCGCTGGCCCCGGCCACGCGCATGGCGGGCATCGTGGATGCCCTCGACCTCGCCCGGCAGGAAGCCATTCTTCTCGATGACGGCCGCCGCACGCAGACGGTGACCCTGCGCCAGCTCGACGAGGCGCTGGAGGGCATGATCCGGACGGCGCGCACGGCGACGGGCGACACCCTGTCCGCGCAGCTCGACCGGCTCGCGGCCGACGCCGGGACGATGCTCGACATCGCCCGTGCCCTCGCCACCGAGCGGGGTGATGCGGCCGGCGACGACATGCTGTTCTGGGCGCAGGCCAGCCTGTGCGCCATCGAGACCCACCGCACCGACCTGTCGGTGGCGCCGCCCGGCGATACCACCCTCGCCACCCGGCTCGACACCCTCGCGCAGACCGCGCGGGGCATGGCGCTGGGCATGGACTTCGGCTTTCTGCTCGATCGCGACCGCAATCTGCTGTCCATCGGCTTCCTGGCGCCGGAGGGCACGCTGGATTCCAGCTGCTATGACCTGCTCGCCTCGGAGGCGCGGCTCGCCAGCTTCTTTGCCATCGCCAAGGGCGACATCCCGGCCCGCCACTGGTTCCGTCTCGGCCGCTCGGTCACGCCGGTCGCCCACGGGGCCGCGCTCATCTCGTGGTCGGGCTCCATGTTCGAATATCTGATGCCGTCCCTCGTCATGCGGGCGCCGGCCGGCAGCCTGCTGGACCGGACCAACCGCCTGATCGTGCGGCGCCAGATCGATTATGCGGCGACGCTGGACATTCCCTGGGGCATCTCGGAATCCGCCTACAATGCCCGCAATCTCGAATTCACCTACCAGTATTCCAATTTCGGCGTTCCCGGCCTCGGGCTGAAGCAGGGGCTGGGCGACAATCGCGTCATCGCCCCCTATGCGACCGCCCTTGCCAGCATGGCCGCGCCGCGTGCCGCCTGCGCCAACCTCGCCCGGCTGGCCCGGCTCGGCGCGCGGGGACGCTATGGCTTCTATGAGGCGCTCGACTATACGCCGAGCCGCCTGCCGCCCGGCGAGAGCCTCGCCATCGTCCGGGCCTTCATGGCCCATCATCAGGGCATGACGCTGGTCGCCATCGCCGACACGCTGCTGGGCGGGATCATGCGCACCCGCTTCCATGCGGAGCCCATGGTGCAGGCCACCGAACTGCTGCTTCAGGAGCGCACGCCGCGCGATGTGGCCGTGGTGCGTCCGTGGGCCACCGAAGTGCACTCGGCCGCGCGGGTGCGCGAGCTTGAGCCCGCCAGCGCACGGCGCTTCGCCTCGGCCGAACAGCAGACGCCGGCCACGCACCTGATGTCCAATGGCCGCTATGCCGCCATGGTCACCACGGCGGGGTCCGGCTACAGCCGCTGGAACGGGTTTGCCGTGACGCGCTGGCGGGAGGATGCCACCTGCGACGACCTTGGCTCCTATCTCTTCGTGCGCGATGTGAGGAGCGGCCAGGTCTGGTCCGCCGGCATGCAGCCGAGCGGGACCACGCCGGACGACTATCACGTCGCCTTCCACGAGGACCGCGCGGAGTTCTCGCGCCACGACGGCACCCTTGAGACCACGCTGGATGTGCTGGTTTCCGCCGAGGACGACGCCGAGGTGCGGCGGGTCTCGTTCTTCAATTCGGGCCATCGCGTGCGGGAGCTGGAGGTCACCTCCTATGCGGAGCTGGTGCTCGCGCCGCAGGCGTCCGATGTGGCGCATCCCGCCTTTTCCAAGCTGTTCGTGCAGACGGAATATCTGCCGGATATCGGCGCGCTGCTCGCCACGCGGCGCAAGCGGTCGCCGGGGGAGGCGGACATCTGGGCCGCCCATTTCAGCGTGCTGGACGGCGAAGCCGTGGGCCGCGTGGAGGTCGAAACGGACCGGGCCCGCTTCCTCGGGCGCGGGCACGGCCTGCGCACCCCGCTTGCGGTGATGGACGGGCGCACCCTGTCCAACACGGTCGGCACCGTGCTCGACCCGGTCTTCGCCTTGCGACGGCGGATCCGCATCGAGCCGGGCGCGGTGGCCCGCATCGCCTTCTGGACCATGGCCGCCTCCACCCGCGCAGCGGTGCTCGTCGGCATCGACCGCCATCGCGACACCCACGCCTATGCCCGCGCCGCGACGCTGGCCTGGACGCAGGCGCAGGTGGAGCTGCATCATCTCGGCATCTCTGCGGGCGATGCCGCGCTGTTCCAGCAGGTGGCGGGATATGCCCTCTATACCGCGCCGACGCTGCGCCCCGCCTCCGCATCGATCCTGCAGGGCGCGGGCCCCCAGTCCGGCCTCTGGGCGCACGGCATTTCGGGCGACCTGCCCATCGTCCTGCTGCGCATCTCCGACATGGCGGACATCGACATCGCCCACCAGTTGCTGAAGGCGCAGGAATACTGGCGCATGAAGCAGTTCGCGGTGGATCTCGTGATCCTGAACGAGCGCCAGTCCTCCTATGTGCAGGATCTCCAGTCCGCGCTGGAGACGCTGGCGCGCACCAGCCAGTCGCGGACGCAGGGGAGCGGGGAGGGGCCGCAGGGGCGCGTCTATGTGCTGCGCAGCGATCTGATGCCGCCGCAGACGGGCCTGCTTCTGTCAGCGGCCGCGCGGGTCGTGCTGGTGGCCCAGCGCGGCACCCTCGCCGAACAGGTCGCGCGCATCGTCGCGCCCGGTGCGCCGGCGCGGCGTCCCGCCCGCCCGGCGCCTGCGCCCGAACGGGCTTCGGAGCCGGCCCCGGTCATGCCGGAGCTGGAATATTTCAACGGGCTCGGGGGATTTGCGCAAGACGGGCGGGAATATGTGACCGTGCTCGGCGCCGGGCAATCCACGCCCGCCCCCTGGATCAATGTGGTGGCCAATCCCGATTTCGGCTTCCAGGTGGCGAGCGAGGGCAGCGGCTACACCTGGTCGCGCAACAGCCGGGAAAACCAGATCACGCCATGGTCCAACGATCCCGTCACGGACCGGACGGGAGAGGCCCTCTATCTGCGCGACGACGAGACCGGCTTCGTCTGGACGCCCACCGCCGCCCCGATCCGCGATGACCGCGCGACCTATCTCGCCCGACACGGGCGGGGATACAGCGGCTTCGCGCACACCGCCCAGGAGGTCGCGGCGGAGCTTGTCCAGTTCGTGCCGGCGGAGGGGGCGGTCAAGATTTCACGGCTGACCCTTCGCAACCTCACGGGCCGCCCCCGGCGGATCTCGGTGTTTGCCTATGTGGAATGGGTGCTCGGGCAATCCCGCCCGGCCACCGCCCCCTTCGTCGCCACCGGCATGGATGCCGATACCGGCGCCATGTTCGCCCGCAACGGCTGGAACCCGGATTTCGGATCGCGGGTCGCCTTCCTCGACATGGCCGGGCACCAGACGAGCTGGACCGGCGACCGGCGCGAATTCATCGGCCGCAACGGCACGCTGGCCGATCCGGCGGCCCTTGGTGCCACCGGGGATCTGTCCAACGTCACCGGGGCGGGGCTCGACCCCTGCGGGGCCATGCGCACGCGGATCGTGCTGCCGCCCCACGGCAGCGCCGAATGCGTCGTGCTGCTGGGCGAGGCGGCGGATGTGCCAGGCGCCCGCGACCTGATCCGGCGCTATCGCGCCAGCGATCTCGACGCGGTGCTGACGGAGGTGACAGACGGCTGGGACAAGGTGCTGGGGACCGTGGAGGTCCGCACGCCCGATCGCACGCTGGACATCATGCTGAACGGCTGGCTGCTCTACCAGACGCTGGCCTGCCGGGTCTGGGCCCGCTCCGCCTTCTATCAGGCGAGCGGGGCCTATGGCTTCCGCGACCAGCTCCAGGACGGCATGGCGCTGGCGGGCATCCGCCCCGACATGACGCGCGCCCATCTGCTGCGCGCCGCCGCACGCCAGTTCGTGGAGGGGGACGTGCAGCACTGGTGGCTGCCGCAGTCCGGCCGTGGCGTGCGCACGCTCATTTCGGACGACCGCGCGTGGCTCGCTTATGCCACCGCCCATTATGTGACCACCAGCGCCGACAGCGCGGTGCTTGACGAGCAGGTGCCCTTCCTTGAGGGGCAGAAGCTGGCCCCGGGCGAGCATGAGAGCTTCTTTCCGCCCGGCGTGTCGGACGTGACCGCGACCCTGTTCGAGCATTGCGCCCGTGCCCTCGACCGCAGCCTCGGGCTCGGCGGCCACGGCCTGCCGCTCATGGGCACCGGGGACTGGAACGACGGCATGAACCGGGTCGGCGAGCGGGGAGAGGGCGAAAGCGTCTGGCTGGGCTGGTTTCTCTATGCGACGCTCGACCGCTTCATTCCCCTCGCCGAGGCCCGCGGCGAGACGGAACGCGCCGCCACATGGCGCACTTTCGCGGCGGGCCTGAAAGCCTCGCTCGAACGGGTGGCCTGGGATGGCGACTGGTACCGGCGCGGCTTCTTCGACGACGGGACGGCGTTCGGCTCTGCCGCCAGCGAGGAATGCCGCATCGACAGCATCGCCCAGTCCTGGGCCGTGCTGTCGGGCGCGGCGGAGCCGGGCCGGGCGCGGCAGGCCATGGCATCGGTCGAGCGGGAGCTGATCCTGCCCGGCGAGGGCATCGCGCTGCTGTTCACGCCGCCCTTCGACAAGACCGCGCTGGACCCCGGCTACATCAAGGGGTACCCGCCGGGCATCCGCGAGAATGGCGGCCAGTATACCCATGCGGCGCTGTGGTCGGTGATGGCGTTCGCCGCGCTGGGCGAGGGCGACAAGGCGGCGGCGCTGTTCTGGATGCTCAACCCCATCAACCACGCCCGCAGCCGCTCGGATGTGCTGCGCTACAAGGTGGAGCCCTATGTGCTGGCGGCGGATGTCTATTCCGAACCGCCCCATGCCGGGCGCGGCGGCTGGACCTGGTACACCGGATCGGCCGGCTGGATGCAGCGGGCGGGCATCGAGAGCATTCTCGGCCTGCGCATTGAGGGCGGCATCCTGAGCCTCGATCCGTGCATTCCCCGGTCCTGGCCGCAGTTCGAGATCACGGTCCGCCATGGCGCGGCGCGTTACGTCATCGCGGTGGACAATCCCGCCGGCGTTGCCCGTGGCATCGAATCTGCGGATGTGGACGGGGTACCGGTGGGTGTGGACCCGCTGCGGGTTCCGCTCTCGGCGGAGAGCGGGTCTCACCTCATCACCGTCCGGATGGGCTGAGCGGAGCCTTCAGGCCGCTTGCGTCAGCGGCCTGAAGGTCGAATGCATCACGGAGACGGCGGTGCCCGCCGCGCCGCTGACGATATCCACCCGCGCATCAAGCTGCTCGGCCAGTGCGTTGACGATGGTGGTGCCGAGGCCGATCTTGGCGGGTGGCCATGTGGCGCTCTTCGCGCTGCCGCCATTGTCGGAGACCCGCAGCTTCCAGTCGCTGTCGTTGATCTCGTAGCTCACATGAATGGCGCATCCCGTCTGGCCATCGGGGAATGCGTGCTTCAGCGCGTTGATCACCAGTTCCGTCACGATGAGGCCGATGCTGACGGCGGTCTGCGAGGAGACGCTGATCCGGGCGATCTCCGTCTTGATGGCACAGAAATCGCCGTTGATCATGGAAGCCGCAAGGCTGGCGCACAATTGCTCCAGATAGCCGGACAGCTCGATCGAGAAGCCCATTTCGGACGGGTAGAGGTGCCGCTGCACCGTCGCCACCGAGATGACCCGCTTGTGCGCATCTTCGAGATGTGCGCGGGTTTCCGGCGATGAGACGGCCCGCGCCTTCATGAGCAGGATGCTCGCGATGATGGCCAGTGAATTGGCGACGCGATGCTTGATCTCTTCGAGCAGAATGTCCTTCTGCCGCAACAATTCGTCCCGCTTCCGCTCGGCCTGCCGCAGCTCGGTGATGTCGGTCAAGGACACGAGGATGTTCACCGCCGCGTCATGCGCGTGAACGAGCTTGCGGCCACTCATCAGGAGAATCCGCCGGCCCAGTTGCGGGAAGTCCAGCTCGACTTCGTAGTCCTCCAGCACCTCGTCGTCAGAGCCGATCTTTTTCAGCAGGGCGTGAAGCGCGGGGATGTTCCATTGCCCCTGTGCCACGGATGCCAGCATCCGGCCCTGGGTGAATTGCGGTTCGACCTGGAACTTTGAATAAAAATAACGGTTTGCGACGATGACACGCAGATCCCGGTCAAGAACCAGAAGCGGTTCCCGGATCGTGTCCACAATGGCTTGCGCCAGAGTGTCGTTATTATCTGGCTCTATCATGCGATAATCATGGAATGACCCCGAAAGTCCCCTTGCGATCATTATGGGCGCATTCAGGAAAGATAGCCATTTCAATCGGGATCCGTGCGATGACGACATGGCTATTATCCATCCCATGTGCGATGGTGTGAGATGGGCCAGATGCAATCAAACGGCGGCAAGGCCGCAGGACAGATGACGGCGGCGCTGGATCGCTGGGATGGCGAAGGCGGTGCCCCGGCGATGCCGTGGCCGATGCGGGCGGATCTCGCCTTCCTCGGGGAGACGGAGCGGCGGATCCTCGAAAACCTCGGCGCCGCTCTGGTCGGCGAGTGGAGCTGTCTGCCGACCGACATCCAGAAGGCCATCTTCCGCCGCGCCACCATGGACCGGGCGCAGGACGACGATGCGCTCAAGACCCGGATCGCACGGTTCCTGCACGATCACAAAGGCGCCTGCCTTACCGGCGGGTGCGATACGCCGTAGGGGCGTCCTGAACGGGCGGCCAATCCGCACAGCGCTGGCCCGGCCTCAGGGAGAGCGGGGCGGCCAATGCCGTCACGCAGACGGGGGCTGTCCGGTCATGGCGATGGTGGAGAGGTCGGCCTCGGACGCCGCTTTCACCGCCGTTCACCGCGGCTTCCCGGCGCTCGCTGTAGCGGCTGGTGAAATAGTCCCGGTGCTCGCGCGTGAGCAGGGTGAATTTCATCAATTCCTCCATCACATCCACCACCCGGTCATAATAGGCCGAGGGCTTCATGCGCCCGTCCGCGTCGAACTCCTCGAATGCCTTGGCGACCGAGGACTGGTTGGGGATGGTGACCATGCGCATCCAGCGGCCGAGCACGCGCAGCGTGTTCACGGCATTGAAGGACTGTGATCCGCCGGAGACCTGCATCACCGCGAGCGTGCGCCCCTGTGTGGGGCGGATGCCGCGATATTCCAGCGGCAGCCAGTCGATCTGGCACTTGAACACGCCGGTGATGGTGCCGTGCCGCTCGGGGCTGCACCACACCTGCCCCTCCGACCATTCCGACAGCGTCCGCAACTCCTGAACCTTGGGATGGTCAGCCGCCACGCTGTCCGGCAGCGGCAGGTCGCGCGGGTCGAAGATCCGCGTTTCCGCGCCCATGGCCTCCAGCAGCCGCGCGGCCTCTTCCACCAGCAGGCGGCTATAGGAGCGCGCCCGCAGGGAGCCATAAAGCAGCAGGATGCGCGGCCTGTGCGTCATTGGGACCGGCGGCACCAGTTTCTCGGCATCCGGCCGGTCGAAGCAGGCACGGTCGAGCGCATCGGTGAAGGCGTCGGGCATCGTCATCCGGCATTATCCTCATGGGGGCGGCGGGGTGGCATCGAGGATCAGTCGCGACCATGGGATCGCCCACCAATGCAGATTCATTTCTATTTCGATATTTGTCGAAATTCAAGGCGCGGGCGGGGGTTTTGTGCCGTCCGCTGGGGGCCAGACCGCTGAGTGTGGCGGATGACGCCCGCCACGGGACGGAGAGCCGCCGCCTATTTCTTCAGTCTCCCGGCCTCTGACGGCGTCGGGATTAATCGCAGCCCGATGCGCGGCCCGAGTTCGGGAAAAGGGCCGTGTGGAAGCAATGCGTCCGTGATTTCCCGGCGCGCGCGGTGAGTGTGATGCTACGGAAAGCGGCGCTGTATGGTGCGGTTCTCCCGCCTTGAGGATCAATTTGTTTCCAGTTAATGCTGTCCAGCCCCTTTGGGGTTGATTTGTCCAGAAACGGACAAGCCGGAGACAAAGTCTTGCAGGGAACTCGGTTCGAAGCCTTGGATGGCATGCGCGGATACGCGGTGCTGGCTGTCGTCCTCATGCATGCAAGATGGACGCCAGGCGGGGGGTATGGAGTAACTGTCTTTTTCGTATTGAGTGGATTTCTGATCGCCTATCTTTTGTTAAATGAACAAGAAAGATATGGTAAAATAAATATT
>NCCY01000065.1 GCA_002279855.1 Rhizobiales bacterium 12-68-15 | reverse complement strand
GGATCGTCAACGGGATCGGGGACGGGATAGGGCTCCTCGCGCGGCACCCGTGAGGGATCATCCTCGGGCAGCGGGGGAAGGTCAGGACCCGGCACCGGCAGGTCGCCCGGCTCCTGCACCGGGTCCGGCGGCATGCCCGGCGGGCGGGCGGGATCTGGCATGGGGAACGGACCGGCCCCCTCCCGGAAGTCTGCGGACAACAGCATCAGCGACATGACAACCCTCATGGATCAATGAGAGCCAACACGCTATTCGCGCCGGGCGTTCCGCCCGTCGGGTCAAGATGCGGTGATGTGGGGGAATGGGGCACCCTGAAAAGAAAAGTGCCGGGCCCGGTTAAAGGCCCGGCAAGTATCGCCGCATTGCGGCGAACCTTCCAGAGGGGAACAGCTGCGGCACCGATTAAGATGCGAGCAGCGCAAGAGAAAGATGCCCTTCGCTTGTGCAAAAAGCAACGCGGAATGACCGCATGTCAGGCATGTGCCTGACGCTTAGCTCCCCTGCCGCATTTCGCATCGGCGAAAGGAAAAGGTCATAAATCAGTAATTCCAGCGCTGGGCCTTGGAAATCAGGAAGTCGCGGAACACCTGGATGCGGGCAACCGAGCGCATTTCCTGGGCGTAGGTGAAATATGCCTCAAGTTTGGGCGTTTCACGGTCCGCAAACAATTGCACCAGCGAGGTGGCGTCGTCGGTGAGGTAGTCGGGCAGCGTGCCGATGCCGACGCCGCGATCCACCGCCCGCCGCAGGCCGAGCACGCTGTTGACCTCGAAGGCCGGCACGCGCGGGGCGCCGCCCTCGCGGCCGGCATGTTCGAGCCAGTTCAGGCCCTGGAAGTAGCTGGGGATCGGCCCGCCCAGCAGCAGGATGCGGTGCTTGTCCAGCTCGTCCACCGAACGGGGATGGCCGTGGCGCTTGATATAATCCGCCGAGGCATAAGCGTGGAAATGCACCGTGAACAGCTTGCGCTGCACCAGATCCGGCTGCACCGGCTGGCGCATGCGGATGGCCACGTCCGCCTCGCGCATGGCAAGGTCCAGTTCCTCGTCGGTGAGGATGAGCTGGATGCGGATGTCGGGATACAGCTCCACGAACTCGCCCACCCGGGCGGTGAGCCAGTGGGTGCCGAGGCCCATGGTGGTGGTGACCCGCAATTCGCCGTTCGGCTTCTCGCGGCTGTCGGTGAGCTGCGCGCGGGCCGATTCCAGCTTGAGGAACACCTCATGGGCGGTGCGATAGAGCAGCTCCCCCTGCTCGGTCAGGATCAGGCCGCGGGCGTGGCGGTGGAACAGCGGAACCTTCAGTTCCTGCTCCAGCGCCGACACCTGCCGGCTGACCGCCGACTGTGACAGGCCCAGTGTCTCGCCGGCATGGGTGAACGACCCCGCCTCGGCCGCGACGTGGAAAACCTTAAGCTTGTCCCAGTCCATTCTTGCCCGCCCCCGATTGGGTTCCAGCTCCACGTCCCGCATCGGGAGGCGAGCGCCGCGTTCTACTGCGCCGCGAGCGGCGTTTCCTCCAGCGCGATGAAGCGCTCCGCTTCAAGCGCCGCCATGCAGCCGCGCCCGGCGGCGGTCACCGCCTGGCGATACACATCATCCGCAACGTCTCCGGCCGCGAACACGCCCGCAACCGAGGTCGCGGTCGAATCAGGATGCGTCCAGACATAGCCGTTCGGCTTCAGCTTCACCTGACCCTCAATGAGGCTTGTGGCCGGCGCATGGCCGATGGCGACGAAAAACCCGTCCGCCGGCACGGTCTGCTCGGCGCCGGTCAGCGCATCGCGCAGGCGCACGCCCGTCACCCGGTTCGGCTCGGTGGCGCCTTCGATCTCCAGCACCTCGGCGTTCCAGATCACCTCAACCTTGGGATTGGCGAACAGGCGGTCCTGCAGGATGCGCTCGGCCCGCAGCTTGTCGCGGCGATGGACCAGCGTGACCTTGGCGGCGAAATTGGTGAGGAACAGCGCCTCCTCCACCGCCGTGTTGCCGCCTCCCACCACCACCACCTGCTTGCCGCGATAGAAGAAGCCGTCGCAGGTGGCGCAGGCGGAGACGCCGAAGCCGCGATAGACCTCCTCGGAGGGAATGCCGAGCCAGCGCGCCTGCGCGCCGGTAGCGAGGATGACGCTGTCGGCGATCCAGGTGGTGCCGCCGTCGGTCTCAAGGCGGAACGGACGGCTGGAGAGATCGAGCCGCGATACATGGTCGGAGATGATGCGCGTGCCCACATGCACGGCCTGCTGGCGCATCTGGTCCATCAGCCACGGCCCCTGGATCACGTCCGCAAAGCCGGGATAATTCTCCACGTCCGTGGTGATGGTGAGCTGGCCGCCCGGCTGGATGCCCTCGAACAGCACCGGCTCCAGCATCGCGCGCGCGGCATAGATGGCAGCGGTATAGCCGGCCGGACCCGACCCGATGATGACGACCTTCGCGTGATGGGCAGACATGACTTCCTCGAACGACACGCGCCGCAATCGCGACGATCACGCGGCGGAGGGCGTGCACGGCCGGGGTTGCAAGCGAAAACTAAGCGCCAATGTAGGGTCAGACCCCGCATGCCACAAGGCGAGCGCGATGCGCCGTGCCCGCATTCCCCAACGGCGCGTGCCGGGTAATAATATTTCGTTGCACTGCCGCAAAGCTGAACTAAGGTGCGCTCGCGCCACCGGAGGAATGCCTTGTCCGTCGATCTCGATGCCGTGGACTGGAAGATCCTGAGCGAGTTGCAGCGCGACGGGCGGATGACGAACGTGGAACTGTCCCGGCGTGTCGGCATCTCGGCCCCGCCGTGCCTGCGCCGCGTGCGCCATCTGGAGGAGAAGGGCTTCATCCAGGGCTATCGCGCGCTGCTGGATGAGAAGCGGCTCGGCTACGATCTCACCGCCATGGCCATGGTGCATCTGGTCAGCCAGGCGGAGGCGGACCTGACCGCCTTCCTCGCGCGCATCGACACCTGGCCGCTGGTGCGCTCCGCATGGATGCTCTCGGGCGACGTGGATTTCCTGATGCTGTGCGTGGCACCGGACCTGCGCACCTTCCAGAGCTTCGTGCTGGAAATCACCGCCACGCCCAATGTCCGCAACGTGCGCACCGCGCTGACCCTCAAGCAGGCGAAGAACGCGCCCATCGTGCCGATCGACGGCCCGCCGCCGGGCAAGCCGTCTCCCCGGTGACGGGCGGCGCGCCGCCCTATTCCGCTGCGGCGCGGTGATCCCCCTGCGTGACGGTGCCCGGCACCGCCGCCACCGGCCGGCGCGCATAGCTGCTGGCGATGAAGCTGACGATCAGCAGCTGGAACAGGTGGAACAGCATCAGCGGCGCGATGATGAGCGCGGTCGCCGGGCCTGAGCCGAACATGATCCCCGCCATGGGCAACCCAGTCACCAGCGACTTCTTCGAGCCGCAGAACAGGACGGAGATCCGCTCCTCCACGCCCAGCCCCAGCAGCCGGCAGATCGCCGACAGGATGCCGTAGACCAGGAAGAACAGCGCGATCACGCTCACCACCAGCAGCGGCAGGGTGAGGCTGTCCTGCGACTGCCAGATGCCGTCCGCCACGGAGTTGCAGAAGGCGTTGTAGACGATGGTGAGAATCACCGCCCGGTCGGCAAGGCGCACGATGGCCTTGTGGCGCGACACCCACGGCCCCAGAAGCGGGCGCAGCAGCTGGCCGATGGCGATGGGCACCAGCACCAGCCCCAGCAGCTTGAGGATGACGGTGTGCAGCGGCAGCGTCTCGCCCGCCGTGTGGAGATACCACGCCATCAGCACCGGCGTGACGAACACGCCGATCAGGCTGGAGATGCTGGCATTGAAGATGGAAAGCGGCACATTGCCCCGCGCCAGCGAGGTCATGGCGACCGATGACGACACGGTGGAGGGCAGCGCGGCCAGGAAGAACAGGCCGGTGAGGATCTCCTGCGGAAACAGTTCGTCCGTCACGAACTGGGCGCCGAACACCACCGCCGGGAACAGCAGGAAGGTGGCGACCTGCACCAGCAGGTGCTCGCGCCACAATCCCATGCTTCGCCACATCTGGTCGGGCGCGAGCGTTATTCCGTAGAGGAAGAAGACGACGCCGATTCCATAGCTGCCGATCACGTCCGCATGCAGCGGACCGCCCGACACGCCGGGGGCGGGCCAGAGGGCAGCGAGGGCAATGACCAGAACAAGAGCAAGAACGAACGGATCAACCTTAAGTCGAGCCAACATCACAAAACCGGGGTCTTTGGGGCTTATGCCCCCTCGGCGGCCTCCCCAGCCATCGCCTCGGCGAAGTTCCTGAAGAACTCGTCCGCGGTCTTCTTTGCCGTACCGGCCACCAGACGCTGCCCGAGCTGGGCCAGCTTGCCGCCGATCTGCGCTTCAGCGGTGTATACCAGAGTTGTCCCGGTTTGAGTCTCGGTCAATTCCACCTTTGCACCGCCTTTCGCAAAGCCGGCAATGCCGCCGTCGCCCTCGCCGACAATTCGATAGCTGGCCGGGGCCTCAAGATCCTCCAGCGTGACCTTGCCCTTGAACCGCGCCTTGACCGGGCCGACCTTCGCCACCACCACAGCCCGCAATTCCGTTGGGGACAACTGCTCCAGTTCCTCGCACCCGGGAATGCAGCGCTTCAGCATCTCGGGATCGTTGAGTGCCGTCCACACCCGCTCGCGGGGGACCGGCAATTCGTAGGAGCCGGACATTTCAAGGGCCATGGTTTCCTCCATTTTTATGGCCGGCATGGTGCGCCAGCGCTGCGGGCGGGGGAAGCCCCGCAAGGGCCTCAGGCGCCAAATCACACATGAGAAATCCCTGATAAACCTCGCGACTTCCACCTAAAGCAGCAGGCGACATCCATTTGTCACCGGAGATCGTCCGCGCTATGAGTCATTTCTGAGGCGCCGCCTAATCATAAGGCACGATCAAGCAATCAGCGCCCGCCAGACACGAGGGGTTTTGCGCAGCATGGATATATTCCTGCAGCAGCTCATCAACGGCCTGACGCTCGGGTCCATCTATGGCCTCATCGCCATCGGCTACACGATGGTCTTCGGCATTATCGGCATGGTGAATTTCGCCCATGGCGACGTGTTCATGGTGGGCACCTTCACGGCCTTCATCATGTTCCTGCTGCTGACAACCGTGCTCGGCATCACCTCCATCTTCCTGGTGCTCGCCATCGTGCTGGTGGTGGCGATGGCCTTCACCGGGCTGGTGAACTGGACCATCGAGCGGGCCGCCTACCGGCCGCTGCGCGGCTCCTTCCGCCTTGCGCCCATGATCTCGGCCATCGGCATGTCCATCCTGCTCTCCAACTTCGTGCAGGTGGCGCAGGGCCCGCGCAACAAGGCGCTGCCGCCCATCCTGCCGGACGTGATCGTGGTGTGGGACAGCGGCAATTATCAGGTGACGCTGGCCTACAAGCAGATCCTCATCATGGTGGTCACCGTGGTTCTGCTCGCCGCCTTCTGGTGGCTGGTGCAGAAGACCCCGCTCGGCCGCGCGCAGCGTGCCTGCGAGCAGGACCGCAAGATGGCGGCGCTGCTCGGGGTGGACGTGGACCGCACCATCTCGCTCACCTTCGTCATCGGCGCCGCGCTCGCCGCCGTCGCGGGCGTGCTGTACCTCACCTATTATGGCGTGGTGAATTTCGCCGATGGCTTCGTGCCGGGCGTGAAGGCCTTCACCGCAGCCGTGCTCGGCGGCATCGGCTCCCTGCCCGGCGCGGTGCTGGGCGGGCTGCTCATCGGCCTGATCGAGACCTTCTGGTCTGCCTATTTCTCCATCGAATACAAGGACGTGGCGGCGTTCTCCATCCTCGCCATCACGCTCGTCTTCATGCCCCAGGGCCTGCTCGGCCGTCCGGAAGTGGAGAAGGTCTGATGACGGCCACCGCGTCGCCCGGCACGCCGGGCGTCCTCGGCGCGGCGATCAAGGATGCACTCATCAGTGCCGTCCTCACCGCGCTCCTGCTGACCCCGCTGGTGGGTTTTCGCGCGACGGAGGATGGCGGCGGCCCGCTGATCCTGACCTATCGCTTCGGGCTGGTCGCCATCTTCGCCGGCATCGTGGCGGTGCTGCGGCTGGTGCTGAACCTCACCCTCTGGCGGCCCGGCCGCACCAGAGTGAAGCGCCCGCCCTCCCCCGCTCTGGTGGCGTTCACCGACCGCATCGGCACGGCGGCAAAGCCCGCCTTCTTCGTGCTGCTGGTGATCTATCCCGTGCTCGCCGTGCTGGCGAGCGGCGGCCTTGGCCCCAGCCGCTACTGGATCGATATCGGCATCTACATCCTCACCTATGTGATGCTGGGCTGGGGGCTCAACATCGTGGTGGGGCTCGCCGGCCTGCTGGATCTCGGCTACGTCGCCTTCTATGCGGTGGGCGCCTACACCTTCGCGCTGCTGTCCACCTCGGTTCCGGTCTCGGACTTCTTCGCCGGTGCGCTGGGCGCGGATTTCTGGCGGCTCTGGAGCTTCTGGGTCTGCCTGCCGGCCTGCGGGCTGCTCGCCGCCATGTGGGGCGTGATCCTCGGCTTCCCCGTGCTGCGGCTGCGGGGCGACTATCTCGCCATCGTCACGCTCGCCTTCGGCGAGATCATCCGCCTCGTCCTCATCAACTGGGTGGATCTCACCAATGGCGGCGCGGGCATCTCGTCCATCCCGCCCATCACCTTCTTCGGCATCCCCTTTTCCAGCGGCGATGACGGGTTCGCGGCCCTGTTCGGGCTCACCTTCGACCCCATGCACCGCAACATCTTCCTCTATTTCATCATTCTCGGCCTCGCCGGGCTGACGGCGGTCGCCACCATCCGGCTGCGGCGCATGCCGGTGGGCCGGGCCTGGGAAGCGCTGCGCGAGGACGAGATCGCCTGCCGCTCGCTCGGCATCAACACCACTCTCACCAAGCTCACCGCCTTCTCCATCGGCGCCATGTTCGGCGGGTTCGCAGGCGCGTTCTTCGCGGTGCGCATCCGCTTCGTCTCGCCCGAATCCTTCACCTTCCTCGAATCGGCGGTCATCCTCGCCATCGTGGTGCTGGGCGGGCTCGGCTCGCAGATCGGCGTGGCGGTGTCCGCCATCCTGCTCATCGGCGGCATGGAGATGCTGCGCAACCTCACCTTCCTGAAGTCCGACTGGCTGCTCGGGCCGGACTTCGACCCGAGCCTCTACCGCATGCTCATCTTCGGCTTCGCCATGGTGGCGGTGATGGCGTGGCGCCCGCGCGGCCTCGTCTCCAGCCGGTTGGCCACCATCTTCCTCAAGCAGCGCAAGAAGGTGTCGGCGGATCTCGTGGCGGAGGGGCACGGATGAGGTCGTGGGACCGCGATCCGATCCTTTCGGTGGATCACCTGTCCATGCGCTTCGGCGGCCTGCTCGCCGTGGGCGATGTCTCGTTCCGGGTGGGACGGGGCGAGGTGACGGCAGTGATCGGCCCCAACGGCGCCGGCAAGACCACCGTCTTCAACTGCATCACCGGCTTCTACAAGCCCAGCATGGGCCGGCTGGCGCTGGCGCAGGGCGTGCCCGCCAGCGCGGCGGAGATCCACGACCTCACCCGCATGGGCCGCGCCTCGGTGAAGACCGCCGGCGGCAGCCTGCACCTGCTGGAGCGCCTGCCGGACCACAAGGTGGCGTCGGTGGCGAAGGTGGCGCGCACCTTCCAGAACATCCGCCTGTTCTCCGGCATGACCGCGCTGGAAAACCTGCTGGTGGCCCAGCATATGGGGCTGACCGAAAGCGGGCTGCTCTCGCCCGCCGCCTTGTTCAACCTGCCGAGCTGGCGCCGGAAGGAAGAAAAGGCCGTCCACCGGGCGATCCAGTGGCTGGAGCGCATCAACCTGCTGGACCGCGCGGACGACCCGGCGGGCGAGCTGCCCTATGGCGACCAGCGGCGGCTCGAAATCGCCCGTGCCATGTGCTCCGATCCCGTCCTGCTGTGCCTCGACGAGCCGGCGGCCGGGCTCAACCCGCGCGAATCGCTGGCGCTCAACGATCTCCTGCGCACCATCCGCAACGAGTTCGCCACCTCCCTGCTGCTGATCGAGCATGACATGTCGGTGGTGATGGGCATTTCGGACCACATCATCGTGCTGGAATACGGCCGCAAGATCGCCGACGGCACGCCGGAGGAGATCCGCACCGACCCGCGCGTCATCGCCGCCTATCTGGGCGTGGACGAGGAGGCCGTGGAAGCGGTCGAGGCGGAGGTCGGCATATGAGCGGACCCATGCTCAGCATCGAGGGCGTGGAGACGCGCTACGGCAAGATCGTCGCCCTGCGCGGCGTGGACATGCAGGTGAACGAAGGCGAGATCGTCACCCTCATCGGCGCCAACGGCGCCGGCAAGTCCACCCTCATGATGACCATCTGCGGCAACCCGCGCGCCAGCGAGGGGCGGATCCTGTTCGAGGGGCGGGACATCACCCGCATGCCCACCCACGACATCATGAAGCTGCGGATCGCCCAGTCCCCCGAGGGGCGGCGCATCTTCCCGCGCATGACCGTCTACGAGAACCTCCAGATGGGCGCGGCGCTCGGCGGCTATGCCCATTTCGATGCGGATCTCGAGCGCATGTTCGAGATGTTCCCCCGCCTCAAGGAGCGCCTGCACCAGCGCGGCGGCACCCTCTCCGGCGGCGAGCAGCAGATGCTCGCCATCGCCCGTGCGCTGATGAGCCGTCCGCGCCTGCTGCTGCTGGACGAGCCCTCCCTCGGCCTCGCGCCGCTGGTGGTGCGCCAGATCTTCGACGTCATCCGCGACCTCAACGCCACCGAGGGCCTGACCGTGTTCCTCGTCGAGCAGAACGCCTATCATGCGCTGAAGCTGGCGCATCGCGGCTATGTGCTGGTCAACGGCGCCATCACCCTGTCGGGCTCCGGCCGCGAACTGCTGGAAAATCCGGACGTGAAGTCCGCCTATCTGGAAGGGGGGGCCTGAGCCATGGGCGCACCCGATCCCGGCCGGCAGTCGGCGCTCATGGTGGTGGGGCCGATCGTGGTGCTCGCCGCCGTGCTGCTGCTCGCCATCCTGCGCCCCGGCTCCGTCATCGAGGTCTCCCTCAGCGACTTCATGCTGGTCACCCTCTTCCTCGGCGGCGGCGCCGCATGGCTCACAGGCCGGGCGGTGGCCCGCAGCTGGGGGCCCTACTGGCAGGTCCTCGCCTATTGCGCCCTGCTGGCGGGCGCGGTGCGCTTCTGCCACTTCGCCCTGTTCGCGGGCACCCTGCGCGCGCTCGATTACTATCTGCTGGAACTGATCCTGCTCGCCGCCATCGCCACCCTCGGCTTCCGGGCGGTGCGCAAGACGCAGATGACGGGTCGCTATGACTGGCTGTTCGTCTCATCCGGCCCGCTCGCCTGGCGGGCCCGGACCGAAGACGAGATTGAGCGCGATCTTCGTGAGATTTAGCCTTCCGATCTCGGGATGCAGGGGTGTTCAACCCGCACATATCCGGGATGCGGCCTGCGGGAATCGACAGATTTTCCGGTTCAGGCAGAATGAGATTTAGGACTTCCGCAGGCCACGGCGGTTGAACCGCCAGCCGCGGCTGGCAGAGGAGAACGGGATGAAAAAGCTCTTACTGGCGGGCCTCGCCCTGGGCGCAAGCCTCGCCTTCGCATCCGGCGCAGGCGCCCAGGCGCCGCTGAAGATTGGCGTCGGCGCCCCCATGACCGGCCCGAATGCCGCCTTCGGCGCGCAGCTTAAAACCGGCGTCGAGCAGGCCGTGAACGACATCAATGCCGCCGGCGGTGTCAACGGACAGAAGTTCGAACTCTATGTCGGCGACGATGCTTCCAAGCCCGAGCAGGGCAAGGCAGCGGCCAACAAGTTCATCTCTGACGGCGTGAAGTATGTTATCGGCCACTTCAATTCCGGTGTGTCGATCCCGACATCTACGGACTATGAGGAATCCGGCGTCCTCCAGATCAGCCCCGCCTCCACCAACCCGGCCTTCACCGAACGCAAGATGTGGAACACGTTCCGCACCTGCGGCCGTGACGACCAGCAGGGCGCGGTGGCCGGCGACTACATCGTCAAGAATTTCAAGGGCAAGAAGGTCGCCATCGTCCACGACAAGACCCCCTACGGCAAGGGTCTTGCGGACGAGACGCAGAAGGCGATGAACCAGGGCGGCGTCAAGGAAGTCGTCTACGAAGGCGTCAACCCCGGCGAGAAGGACTATTCCGCGCTGGTTTCCAAGATGAAGGCGGCCGGTGTCGATCTGGTCTACTTCGGTGGTCTTCACCCCGAGGCCGGCCTGATTGTGCGCCAGATGCGCGACCAGGGCGTGAATGCCATCCTGTTCTCTGGTGACGGCATCACCGACAAGGAATTCTGGACCATCGCCGGCCCCGGCGCGGCGGGAACTCTGATGACCTTCGGTCCCGATCCGCGCAAGAACCCCGCCGCCAAGGAGGTGGTGGACAAGTTCAAGGCCAAGGGAATCGATCCGGAAGGCTATGTCCTGTATTCCTACGCTGGTGTCCAGGTTGTGAAGCAGGCGATGGAGGCCACCAAGTCCACCGACCCGAAGAAGCTGGCGGACTACATGCACTCCGGCGCGACGTTTCAGACCGTTCTTGGTCCGCTCTCCTTCGACAAGAAGGGCGACATCACCAAGAAGGACTATGTGGTCTATGTCTGGAAAGACGGGACCTATACCGAACTCTGATCGGTTCGGCGTCTGCTGCGTGGCATCCGACTCACCCCGGCGCCACGCAGACCGTGGGGCCGAATGGCCATGATCCCTCCGACGGCCCGCGCCTGCGCGGGCCGTTTCTGTTTGAGGCGCAGCAGGGCTCGTCCGTCCCCGCTCACGGCCGCGCGAGGATGGCGGAACGAGGCCCCGCAACCATCGACAGGATCGAGGTTTCAGGCAGAATAACGCTACGGCAACTTTGCG
>NCCY01000064.1 GCA_002279855.1 Rhizobiales bacterium 12-68-15 | reverse complement strand
GGCGCCCTCGGGATATTTCCCAAGGGAAAGGATACGCAGGGCGAATTGACCGCCGCCCGCAAAGGCTGGACACTGGATGTCGAGCTTCGCGACAGCCGCAGCGATCCGGACGGCCGGGTGCTGCTGGTGAGGCGGGCTGAACGTGCGGCCCCTTCCTCCACCCAGGGCGAAAATGCCTGACGGCGGAGTGCCATACCGGACATGCGCCCCATGATCGATCCCTCGTCCCCCGCCCTGTCCTCCGGCGGGGCCGCGCCGCGCATTCTTGCGCTGGCGAATCAGAAGGGCGGGGTGGGCAAGACCACCACCGCGATCAATCTCGGCACCGCGCTCGCCGCTATCGGCGAGACCGTGCTGGTGGTGGATCTCGACCCGCAGGGCAACGCCTCCACCGGGCTCGGCATCGAGCGGGCGCGCCGCAAGATCACCACCTATGACGTGCTCTATGGCGACGCCACCTTGCGCGAGGCGGTGCAGGAGAGCGGGGTTCCCGGCCTGCATGTCGCCCCGTCCAGCCTCGATCTGTCCGGGCTGGAGATGGAGATCTCGCAGGAGCGCGACCGCAATTTCCGCCTGCGCACCGCGCTGCGGCTGCTGGCGGAAGATCCCGACGCGCCACGCTTCACCTATGTGCTGATCGACTGCCCGCCCTCGCTCTCCCTCATCACGGTGAACGCGATGGCGGCGGCCCATGCCATTCTCGTGCCGCTCCAGTGCGAATTCTTCGCGCTGGAAGGCCTGTCCCAGTTGCTGAAAACCGTGGAGCAGGTGCGCGCGGCGCTGAACCCGCAGCTCACCATCCACGGCATCGTGCTCACCATGTACGATGCCCGCAACAACCTGTCGGACCAGGTGATGCAGGACGTGCGCCAGTTCATGGGCGACAAGGTGTATGAGACGGTCATTCCCCGCAATGTGCGGGTGTCGGAGGCGCCGTCCTATGGCAAGCCGGTGCTGCTCTATGACCTCAAATGCGCGGGCTCGCAGGCCTATCTGCGCCTCGCCTCGGAGGTGATCCAGCGCGAGCGGGCGGCACGGGCGGTCGCGGCCTGAGCGGCGGCCGGGAATTCGGGCACGGTTTTCGGACAGGTTTCCGGGAAGGATAGAGGACGATGGCGGAGGAAGGGCGCTCGCGGCTCGGTCGCGGGCTCGCGGCACTGATCGGGGACATGGGCCCGCCGGAAACCCGGACCGCGCCGGAACAGAAGGGCCGGTCCGCCAACAAGGTGCCGATCGAATTCGTGCGCCCGAGCCCCCGCAACCCCCGCCGCACCTTCCGCGAGGAGGGGCTGGAGGAACTGGCCGCCTCGATCCGCGAAAAGGGCATCATCCAGCCCATCGTGGTGCGCCCTTCCGGCGAGACCGCCTATGAGATCGTGGCCGGCGAGCGCCGCTGGCGCGCCGCCCAGCGCGCCGGGCTCCACGAGGTGCCGGTGGTGGTGGTGGAGCTGACCGAGCGCGAGGCGCTGGAAGTCGCCATCATCGAGAACGTGCAGCGCGCCGACCTCAACCCGCTGGAAGAGGCGCAGGGCTACGAGGCGCTGATGGCGCAGTTCGACTATTCCCAGTCGGACCTCGCCCGCGTCATCGGCAAGAGCCGCCCCCACATCGCCAACACCCTGCGCCTGATGAAGCTGCCGGACGGGGTGAAGGCCTATCTGGCGGACGGGCGCATCTCGGCGGGCGCGGCCCGCGCGCTGCTGTCCCATGACGATCCCGAGCGCCTCGCCCGCCAGATCCTCGAAAAGGGCCTGACTGTGCGCGACGTGGAGGCCCTCGGCAAGGCGAAGGCGGCCCTCACCCGCGCCGTGGCGCCGGAAAAGGATGCGGACACCCGGGCGCTGGAGAAGCGCCTCGCCGACGCCCTCGGCCTTGCGGTGACGCTTCAGGCCAAGGGGGAGGCGGGCGAACTGCGCATCCGCTTCTCCGATCTCGACCAGCTCGACCATCTGTGCCGCCGGCTCGGGGTGGAGTGACGCCGCGCCCGGCGTGAAGACCGGGGACGGCGGCGCGCCGCCGCTTCCCTCCCGCCGCCGCGTCCAATAGCGTGCGGCCATGCCGAAGACTGTCGCCCTGACCCCGCCCGACGATGCGGACGCTGCCGCGATGGCCGCGCCGGACCTTGCGTCCCCGCCGGATGCCGCTGCCGATGACGCCCCCGAAGCCCGGACACCGCCGCCCGCAGCCGACAAGGCGAAGGACGCGGCCGGCTATGTGACGCCCTCCATGGCGCAATATGTGGAGATCAAGGCCGCCAATCCGGACTGCCTGCTGTTCTACCGCATGGGCGATTTCTACGAACTGTTCTTCGAGGATGCCGAAAAGGCCTCGCAGGCGCTGGGCATCGTGCTCACCAAGCGCGGCAAGCATATGGGCGAGGACATCCCCATGTGCGGCGTGCCGGTCTCCCGCTCCGAGGAATATCTCCACAAGCTGATCGCCCTCGGCTTCCGGGTGGCGGTGTGCGAGCAGATGGAAGACCCCGCCGAGGCCCGCAAGCGCGGGTCCAAGGCCGTGGTGCGGCGCGACGTGACCCGGCTTGTCACCCCCGGCACCATCACCGAGGACTCCCTGCTGGATGCGCGGCGGGAGAATGTGCTGCTGGCGGTGGCGCGGGTGCGGGCCGGCGAGGAACGCCATGCCTATGGCCTCGCCTGGACCGACATGTCCACCGGCAGCTTCCGCGTCACCGCCTCGACGCCCGAGACGCTGGCCGCCGACCTCGCCCGCATCGAGCCGGCGGAAGTGCTGCTGTCGGATGTGCTCTATGACGAGCCGGAGCTGAAGGAGATCTGGCAGTCGCTGCCCGCCGTCACGCCCTTGCCCCGCCAGGGGTTCGAGGGGGCGGGCGCCGAGCAGCGGCTGGCGCAATTCTTCAAGGTGGCGGCGCTGGACGGCTTCGGCAGCTTCTCGCGGGCCGAACTCATCGCCGCCGCCGCCATCGTCTCCTATGTGGACCGCACCCAGCTCGGCGCGCGTCCGGCCCTCGCCCCGCCGGTGCGCGCGGCGGAGGACGGCGCGATGCTCATCGATGCCGGCACCCGCGCCAATCTGGAGATCGTTCGCACCACCTCCGGCGACCGGCGCGGCTCGCTTCTGGCGAGCGTGGACCGCACCGTGACCGCCGCCGGCGCGCGCCTTCTGGCGCGCCGCCTGTCCGAGCCGCTGATGGACCTTGCCGGCATCCGGGCGCGGCATGATGCGGTGGCCCATTTCGTCGAGGATCCCGAACTCACCTCAAAGGTCCGCCGCCGACTCGCCGGGGCGCCCGACCTTGCCCGCGCGCTGTCGCGCCTGTCGCTGGGGCGCGGCTCGCCGCGCGACCTTCTGGCCATCGGGCAGGGGCTGGAGGAGGGGCTCGCCCTCGCCGCCGACCTTGCGCCGGAGGCCGGGCGCGACCTGCCCGCCGACCTTGCCCGCTGCGCCCGCACCCTTGCGGCGCCCGAGGGGCGCCTCGCGCAGGAGCTTCTGGCGGCCCTGGTGGACGAGCCGCCCCATCTGCGCCGGGATGGCGGCTTCATCCGCGCCGGCTTCGACCCGGATCTCGACGCCACCCGCGCTTTGCGCGACGAAAGCCGTCGCGTGGTGGCCGCGCTGGAGCGCCGCTATGCCGAGGACACCGGCATCAAGTCGCTGAAGATCCGGCACAATGCGGTGCTCGGCTATTTCGTGGAAGTGACGGCGCAGAATGCCGAGCGGCTGCGTGAGCCGCCGCATCTCGCCACCTTCACCCACCGCCAGACCATGGCGGGGGCGGTGCGCTTCACCTCCACGGAACTGGCCGATCTCGAAAGCCGCATCGCCTCGGCCGGCGAGCGGGCGCTGGCCATCGAGCAGGCGCTGTTCGATCGCCTCGCGGGGGATGTGGTGGCGGCCGCCGAGACCATCCGGGCCGCAGCCGAGGCGCTGGCGGAGCTGGATGTCCATGCCAGCCTCGCCCGCCTCGCCGTGGACGAGCGCCACGTGCGCCCGGACATGACGGAGAGCTTCGACTTCCGCATCGAGGGTGGGCGGCATCCGGTGGTGGAGCAGGCGCTTGCCCGCTCGCGCGCGCCGTTCGTCGCCAATGATTGCGACCTCTCCCCGCCGGAAGGCCGGGACGGCGGGCGCATCTGGCTGATCACCGGCCCCAACATGGCCGGCAAGAGCACGTTCCTGCGCCAGAACGCGCTGATCGCCGTGCTGGCACAGGCCGGCTGCTTCGTGCCTGCCCGTTCGGCACGGCTCGGGCTGGTGGACCGGCTGTTCTCCCGCGTCGGCGCGGCCGATGACCTGGCGCGCGGGCGCTCCACCTTCATGGTGGAGATGGTGGAGACCGCCGCCATCCTCAATCAGGCGACACCCCGCTCGCTGGTCATCCTGGACGAGATCGGGCGCGGCACCGCCACCTTCGACGGCATGTCCATCGCCTGGGCGAGCCTTGAGCACCTGCACGAGGTGAATGGCTGCCGGGCGCTGTTCGCCACCCATTTCCATGAACTCACAGCCCTGTCCCAGCGCTGCCCGCGCCTGACCAATGCCACCGTGAAGGTCACGGAATGGCAGGGCGATGTGGTGTTCCTGCACGAGGTGGTGCTGGGCGCGGCGGATCGCTCCTACGGCATCCAGGTGGCGCGCCTCGCGGGGCTGCCACCGGCCGTGATTGCGCGGGCCAAGGCGGTTCTGGCGGAGCTGGAGGCGGCCGAGCGGGCCTCGCCGGTGCAGAAGCTCATCGACGACCTGCCCCTGTTCGCCGCGGCCCGCCGCCCGGCGCCGGAGCCGGCCGCCCATCAGGTGGTGGATGACGGGCTGGGGGCGGCGCTGGATGATCTCCATCCCGACGAGATGACCCCGCGCGCGGCCCTGGAGGCGCTCTACGCCCTCAAGACGCTCCGGACCCGGCGACGGGACTGACCGCCTGAAACGGGCGCCCTTGCGGCCTCTGAGGTTCGCGGTGCCGTGGACCGCTCCTTCCCGGGACGGCAGGCGGGGCGGGGAAGGCGGCACCGGACAGCAAAAGGGGCGCCGGAGCGCCCCTGAAATCGTTCATGTCCGGCCCGTTTATGTCCTGGCCGTTCAGTTCGCCCCGGCTGCGGGCGGCAGCGGCATGGGCGGAGGCGCGGGCGGCAGGAGTTCGCCCCAGGCGGAGAAGGCGTCCTGGAACGCCTGCGTGCCCACAGGCCCCTTCTCGAAGGCGAGGATCGCCCGCTTGTTGTTGGAATAGACGACGGGGATGTCGATCCACGGCCGGCTCTGGAGGAGCTGGAGGTTGCGCTCCTTGTCGGAGGGGACCGCCGAGAGCCCGACGAGGAAATAGGTGGGGTTCACCCGGACCGAGAGACCGGCAAGCGGCGCGCCCTGCGCACTCTCGGTCTGCTTCATGCGGATGCCCGGCACGTTGCTGACCCCGCCATAGGCGAAGTCCGGCGGCAGGGAGAAGGTGATTTCCAGCGTGTGCGAGGCCGGAAGCGCGGCATCGGCGTTGCGGCGCAGGGTGAAGACCGCGCTCAGCCGGCCGGGAATCTGCACATCGGCACGGATGCCCACGTCCGGCGGCAGGCCGGGGCCGGCATTGAAGGTCTCGGTGCGCCAGGTGACCGTGCCCTCATAGGTCTGGAGCCCCTGCGCGCCGCCGGCGGCTTCCTCGAACAGATAGGCGCGCTGGCTGGTGGTGCCCTGGCGGGGGGCGGGCGGGGCGGCGCGCTGGGCGGGCGCCTCGCCGGACTGGGCCACGCGGTCCGCCGACTTGGTGGGCTCGGGCTTGGCGGCATCGGCCGGCTGGCCCGTGGTCTGCGGCGCGGCCGGGCGGGGCAGGCTGCCGAACAGCGTCTCCCGGTTCACCACCGCATAGGCGCCGCCGGCCAGAAGAATGGCGATGAGACCCACCGCGATGGCCGCGCGCTGCCAGCGCGGGCGGCCCGCCTCGCCCCGGTCCGCCGGCAGGCGGGGGCGCTCGTGGCGCTCGCCCACCTTGCCGCGCCCAAGGCTCGGGCGGGTCTGGGTGGGATCGTCCGCTTCGAGATCCGAGGCCTCGTCGGCAGCGGCGGTCGCGGCGGGGGAGGGGGGCGTGTCGCCCGATGCGTCGGCTGCGGGCGGGATGGTCCGCGAGCGGGTGAGGTCAGCCTTGGGCAGGACCGGCTTCGGCAGATCCGGCCGGGACAGATCGGGCTTTGCAGGATCGACCCTCGCCGGATCGGTCCTGGCCGAATCGGCGGCGGAGGGATCCGCCTTGCCCGTTTCCGGCTTGCCGGAAGACGGAGCGGCCGGCCCGGCATCGCCCGACGGTGTTTCCGCGGTCTCTGGCTCGGCCGGAGCCGGGGGCTCCACCGGCTGTTCCGCCTCGACGCGGCGGATCGCCTCTTCCAGCGCCTGCCTCTGGCGCAGGATCTCGCCTTCCGGCAGCGGCGGCTCGACGCCGCGCAACTGCTTCAGCAGGGCCGCTCGCGCGCGGTCGTACACGGCCTTGCGGGTCTCCCCCGTATTCTGGGAGAGACCGGACATCGCACGAACCAGGAGCGGGTAGTAATCGGCCATGAGCTGAGACTGTCTCCCGGAGAGGCAAAGCCTTCGTTAATCGCGCCCCGTTCAATCCAGGAAGGGATTGTGAACGAGGATTGTGTCGTTGCGTTCGGGGCTGGTGGACAGGATCGCCACCGGGCAGCCGATGAGTTCTTCCACCCAGCGCACATACTTCACCGCACCGGCGGGAAGGTCGGCCCAGGAGCGAGCACCGGCGGTGGATTCCCGCCAGCCGGGAATGACCTCGTAGATCGGCTCCACCCGCGTCTGGGCGCCGCCCTCGGCCGGGAGATAGTCGATCTCCTTGCCGTCGAGCCGGTAGCCGACGCAGACCTTGATCTCGTCGAAGCCGTCCAGCACGTCCAGCTTGGTGAGCGCGATGCCGTGGATGCCGCAGGTGCGCACCGTCTGGCGCACCAGAACCGCATCGAACCAGCCGCAGCGGCGGGGGCGTCCGGTGACCACGCCGAATTCGCGGCCGCGCGAGCCGAGCGTCTGGCCCACCTCGTCGGTCAGTTCGGTGGGGAAGGGGCCTTCGCCGACGCGGGTCGTGTAGGCCTTGGTGATGCCGAGCACATAGTCCAGCGCCGAGGGGCCGACGCCCGATCCGCTGGCGGCGGAGGCCGCCACCGTGTTGGACGAGGTCACATAGGGATAGGTGCCGTGGTCGATGTCCAGCAGCGAGCCCTGCGCACCCTCGAACAGGATGCGCTTGCCGGCGCGGCGCTGCTTGTCCAGCAGGTCCCACACCCGGTCCATGAACGGCAGCACCTTGGGCGCCAGCGCTTCCAGCTCGGCGAGCAGGGCGGCGGCGTCCACGTCCGGCAGGCCGAGGCCCTTGCGCAGGAGATTGTGGTGGGTGAGCAGGCGCTCCACCTTGGCCGGCAGCGTGGAGGGGTCGGACAGGTCCACGAGGCGGATGGCGCGACGGCCGACCTTGTCCTCATAGGCCGGGCCGATGCCGCGCCGGGTGGTGCCGATGCGGGTCTCCGGGCTCGCCGCATTCTCGCGCAGCGCGTCGAGTTCGCGATGGACGGGGAGAATCAGGGGCGTCGTCTCGGCGATGCGCAGCCGCTCCGGCCCCACCACCACGCCTTGCGCGGCGAGGCGGGCGAGTTCGTCCACCAGCGCCTGCGGGTCCAGCACGACGCCGTTGCCGATCACCGACAGCTTGCCGGGGCGCACCACGCCCGAGGGAAGCAGGGAGAGTTTATAGGTAACACCGTCGACCACCAGCGTATGGCCGGCATTGTGGCCGCCCTGGAATCGGACGACCACGTCGGCCTGCTCCGAGAGCCAGTCAACGATCTTACCCTTGCCTTCGTCGCCCCATTGAGAGCCGACCACGACCACGTTGGCCACGGTGGGGGTCCTCCCGCATGACGCCGGTCCGAAAACGGAAATCCGGCGCAAACACAGCAAAGCCCCGGTTTGGACCGGGGCCGTTGAGCCTGCGTCATAAAAGATCGCGCGGTGCGAGGCAAGGCGCGCCATGGCGCACCTTGCCGCCGAGCCCTGCTTCAGCCGCTGTTCCGAAGCCCCGCCGAGATGCCGTTGATGGTCAGCTGGATGCCGTGCAGCACCTTGTCGTTGGGGTCGGGCTGCCCGCCATTGCGGTCCTGGTTGCGGCGATGGGTCTTGAGAAGCTCGATCTGGACATGGTTCAGCGGGTCCAGATAGGGGAAGCGGTTGCGGATGGAGCGGTCGAGCAGCGGGTTGCCTTCCAGCAGCCGGCCTTGCCCCATGATCTCCAGCAGCCGCGTCACCGTGGTCTCGTATTCCGCCGTGATGCGGGAGAAGATCCGCTGCCGCAGGGCCGCGTCCTCCACCAGTTCCGCATAACGCGAGGCGACCGCCAGCGAGCTTTTCGACAGCACCATGTCCATGTTGGAGAGCAAGGTGCGGAAGAAGGGCCAGTCGCGATACATGGCCTGAAGCCGGGCCATGCCGTCCGGATGGGCGGCGAGGAAGGCTTCCACGGCGGTTCCAAAGCCATACCAGGCCGGCAGCATCAGCCGGCACTGCGCCCAGGAGAACACCCACGGGATCGCCCTGAGCGCGGTGATGGCGCGGGTCTTCTTCCGCGAGGCGGGACGCGAGCCGATATTGAGCGTCGCGATCTCGGAAATCACGGTGGAGGCCCAGAAATAATCCTCGAACCCCTCGGTCTCGTAGACGAGCCCGCGATAGGCCGCGAAGGCGGACAGCGACAAGTCCTCCATGGCGGAGATGAAATCCGCCGGCGGGGCGCTCTCCGCCCCGTGCAGCAGCGTCGCCTCCAGGGTGGCGGCCACCATGATTTCCAGATTGCGCCGCCCCACGTCCGGGTTGGCATATTTGGAGGAGATGATCTCGCCCTGCTCGGTGAGGCGGATATGCCCGTTCACCGCGCCGCCGGGCTGGGCGAGGATGGCGTCATAGCTCGGCCCGCCGCCCCGGCCCACCGAGCCGCCCCGGCCGTGGAACAGGCGCAGCTTCACCCCATGGCGGCGGAACACCTCGATCAGGGCGGTCTCGGCCTTGTAGAGTTCCCAGCCCGAGGTGACGAAGCCGCCATCCTTGTTGCTGTCCGAATAGCCGAGCATCACCTCCTGCACGCTGCCCCGGCTGCGCACCAGCGACATGTAGGCCGGCAGCGAGAACAGGCGCTCCATCACGTCCGCGCAGGCGCGCAGGTCGTCGATAGTCTCGAACAGGGGCACCACATGGATGGCGCTGGTTCCGTCCGCCCGCACCAGCCCCACTTCCTTCAGTAGCAGGGCCGCCTCCAGCATGTCGGAGACGCCTTCGGTCTTGGAGATGATGCAGTGGGGGATGGCGGCTTCGCCCAGCGCCGCCTGGGCGGCGGCGGCCGCGCGCAGGATGTCCAGCTCGCCCTCGGTTTCCTCGCCATAGGTCAGGAAGGGCGAGGCGAGGGGGCGGGCGTTCGAGAGTTCGGCGGCGAGCAAAGCGATGCGCGCCTCCTCGTCCAGCGCCGCGTAACCGGTGCCGGGGGCCACCGCCTCCAGAAGCTCGCCCACCGTGCGTTCATGCACGTCGGAATTCTGGCGCAGGTCGAGGGCGGCGAGATGGAAGCCGAAGCACTCCGCCGCCTTGCGGAGCTGGCGCAACCGCCCGCGGGCGAGAACGCGGGAGCCATTATCGCTCAGCGACCGGGAAATGAGATCGAGGTCCGCCTTGAAGGCGGCGGCGGAGGGATAGGCGGACAGGCCCGCCGCCTCGGCGGGGGGCGCTTCGGCGCGCAGCGCGGCGGCGGTGGCGGCAAGCCGTGCCCGCACTACGGCCAGCGCCATGCGGTAGGGTTCCTCGCGGCTGCCGAGATCCTGGTCCGGCGCCAGTGCCATGAGGGTGCCGAGGTCCGGCGCGATCCGCACCAGCCGGCCTGCCAGCGAGAGTTCCGCCGCCAGCGCGTCCACCTGGTCCTGATAGAAGCGCATCACCCGTTCGCGATGCATCTCCACCGTGCGCCGGAGCACGTTGGCGGTGACGAAGGGGTTGCCGTCCCGGTCGCCGCCGATCCAGGAGCCGATGGCGAGGAAGGCGGGCAGTTCCGCCTCCGACTGCGGGTCGATTTCGCCCAGCGCGTCCTCCACGTCGCACAGGAGGCGGGGGACTTCGGCGAGGAAGGTGTAGTCGTAATAGGACAGGCCGTTGGTCACCTCGTCGATGACCGTCAGCTTGATCCGGCGCAGCAGGGCGGTCTGCCAGAGGGTGAGGATCGCCCGGCGCAACTCCTCTTCCTGCGCCCTCGCCTCGCGGGGCGTCGCGGTCACGCGCTGCGCGGCGTCGAGGATGGCGGCGATCTCCATCTCCCGGTTGAGCGTGCTCTTGCGGCGGACCTCGGTGGGGTGGGCGGTGAGGACCGGGCTGATCAGCGCGTCGGCGAAGAAGCCGCGCAGGGCGGCGCCGTCGATGCCGGCCCGCGTGGCACGGGTGAACGCCTTCGCCACGGTGCCCCCGCGCGGCGCCGAGCCGGCAATCTCATGCGCCCTGTTGCGGCGGATGTGGTGCAGGTCTTCCGCAATGTTGGCGAGATGGGAGAAATAGCTGAACGCCCGGACGATCTGCACCGCCACGTCCGGCGAGAGGGTGGCGAGGATGGTCTCCAGCTCCTGCCGCGCGCCTTCGTCGGCGTCGCGGTGGAAGCGGATGGAGGTGCGCCGGATGATCTCGACCAGATGATAGACCGGCTCGCCTTCCTGCTCGCGCACGGTATCACCGAGCAGGCGTCCCAGACGGCGAATATCCTCGCGCAGCGGCCTGTCCTTTTCGCTGCTACTTTAGATGGGTTTCCCGCGACAGCGAAAGCGCTTTTGGGCAGGTGCGAAGGCGCAGGCCGGCGAGTTTCCTGCCGGATTGGCGGAGTATCGGCCGTTCCGTCCCCGCCCCGGCCGCGCCAAGGCTTGCCAGTGCTTGGCTTTGCGGCGACAAACACGGATACCTTCAATCCTTCGGCGCCTCGCGGGGGGCGGCCTCGAAAGGGTCAAGCATGTCACAGCCGGCCACGGCGCCATCGGCGCATGGTGCATCGCAGACGACTGCGCTCGATATCGCGATCGCGGCGGTGAAGCCGGCCATGTGGAGCGTCATCGCCTTCAGCTTCTTCATCAACGTGCTCGGGCTGACCGGCTCGATCTACATGATCGGCGCGGCACTGGAGGGGCTGCGCACCCAGATGCTGACGCGCGCCGGGGTGAAGTTCGACGATGGCGTGAAGGAAGCCGCCTTCGACGCCGTGCAGCGCGCCTCGCTGCGGCGCCCCTCGCCCGGCCATGTGCAGGCCCTGCGCGATGTGGACACCGTGCGCGATTTCTTCGCCGGGCCGGGCCTGATCGCCTTCTGCGACGTGCCCTGGGTGCCGATCTACATCATCTTCGCCACCCTGCTGCATCCCTATTACGGGATCCTCGTGGTGATCGCATGCGTCGTCTCGGGCGGGCTCGCCTTCGCCAATGACCGCGCTACAAGGCCGATCCTTGACCGGGCGACCAAGGCCCACATCTCCGCCAACAACCAGGCCCTCACCACCTTCCGCAACGCCGAGGTGCTCCAGGCCATGGGCATGGTGGGCCAGTCGCCGCCATGGGCTGGCACGGGCTTGCGGCGGATCGCGCGGCCTTCCTCGTCTCCGCCACCAAGTTCAACCGCGTCTTCATGCAGAGCCTGATTCTCGGCCTCGGCGCGTGGCTCGCCATCAACCGGGAGATTTCGCCGGGCATGATGATCGCCGCCTCCATCGTCTGCGGCCGCTGCATCCAGCCCATCGAGGCGGCCATCGGCAACTGGAAGAGCGTGGTTTCCGCCCGCTCCGCCTTCCGGCGGGTGCAGGAGCTCCTGCGCACCCTGCCGCCGGCGGCGCAGCGCATCCGCCTGCCCGATCCGACCGGCGCGCTACAGGTGGAAAACCTGGTGGTTCAGGCCCCCGGCCGCGAGGTTCCGGTTCTGCGCGGGGTGAGCTTCGCGGTTCCGGCGGGGTCCACCCTCGGCGTCATCGGCCCGAGCGCGGCGGGCAAGTCCAGCCTTGCCCGCACGCTGGTCGGCGTGTGGCAGCCGGCGGGCGGGGCTGTTCGCCTCGACGGATCGGAGCTTGCGCACTGGGAGCCGGACCAGCTCGGCCGCTCGCTGGGCTACCTGCCGCAGGACGTGGAGCTGTTTTCCGGCTCCATCGCCGAGAATATCTGCCGCTTCGGCACCCGCGATGACGGGCGCATCGTGGAGGCCGCGCAGATGGCCGGCGTCCACGAGATGATCCAGCGCCTGCCACAGGGCTACAATACCGAGATCGGCGAGGGCGGCGCCGCGCTCTCCGGCGGCCAGCGCCAGCGCGTGGCGCTGGCCCGGGCCATCTATGGCAAGCCCGCGCTCATCGTCCTCGACGAGCCCAATGCCAGC
>NCCY01000063.1 GCA_002279855.1 Rhizobiales bacterium 12-68-15 | reverse complement strand
GGTGGAGAGCCGCGGAACGGTTGCGGACCGCAAGGGCCGCGAAGTGAAGGTGGAACGCTTCATCTCCAGCCGCTCCGAAGACGACCGCCCCTCGCGCCCTGGCGGCAAGCGTCCCTATCGCGAGGATGATGCACGCGGCCCGCGCGCGCCCCGCAGCGGCGAACGGCGTGATTTTGCCGGCGACGGTCCGAAGCGCCGCGCCCCCGCCGGACGGTTCGAAAGCCGCGAGGAGCGCCCCTCTCGCGCCGACGACGCACGCGGCCCCCGCCCGCCCCGGAGCGGAGAACGGCATGACTTTGCCGGCGACGGTCCGAAGCGCCGTGCCCCCGCCGGACGGTTCGAAAGCCGCGAGGAGCGCCCCTCTCGCGCCGACGACGCACGCGGCCCCCGCCCGCCCCGCAGCGGAGAACGGCGTGACTTCGCCGGCGACGGTCCGAAGCGTCGTGCCCCCGCCGGACGGTTCGAAAGCCGCGAGGAGCGCCCCTCTCGCGCCGACGACGCACGCGGCGCGCGGCCGCCCCGCCGCAGCGAACGGCGCGACTTTGGCACCGACCGCGACGAAGCGAGCCCCAAGCGGCGCACGCCCGACGGGCGGTTTGAAAGCCGCGCGGATCGCCCCCATCGCGAAGGCAGTGCGGCGGGACGTCCGCCCCGGCGCAGTGAAGGCCGTGACGAGCGCCCGGCACGCGAGGATTTCCGGCGCGGCAGCGACCGCCCGGACCTGCGCGGGGCCGGTAAGGGCTATCGCAGCGGTCCTGCCGATCGCGGCGCACCGCGACGTGATGACGAGGCGCCGCAGCGCCGCCCCA
Organism: Rhizobiales bacterium 12-68-15; assembly: GCA_002279855.1. Classification (GTDB taxonomy): domain Bacteria; phylum Pseudomonadota; class Alphaproteobacteria; order Rhizobiales; family Xanthobacteraceae; genus Aquabacter. The sequence continues at coordinate 10,135 of NCCY01000063.1, read as the reverse complement.
GCCGGTTCGAGGGCGACCGCCCCCGGTCTCCGGATGGTGACCGTCCCCCGGCGCGCGGCGTCCGGCGCCCTGCGCGGGCCGACGATGTCGGCTTCAGCGGCAACGACGCGCCGCGCGGGCGTCCCGGCCCGAAGGGCCCCCGCACCGGCACAGGCAAAGGCCCCCGGAGCGGCGCACCGACGGGTGCCGGTCGCTCTTTTGCCAAGGACGGCCCCCGTACTCCGCGCGGCGAGCGCACGGGCGGTGAACGCACGGGTGGCGAGCGGACCGGCGGAAAGCCGTTTGGTGGACGTCCGGGCGGCGGGAAGCCGGGCGGACGCCCCGGCGGCAAGCCGGGTGGGCGTCCGGGCGGAAAGCCCGGTGGTCGTCCGTCCGGGCCGCGCAGCCGGGACTGAGCCATGCGGATCGTCGGCGGGCGGCTGCGTGGCCGCCCCTTGAAGGCTCCCGCCTCCCGCGACACCCGGCCCACCACGGACCGGCTGCGGGAGGCGCTGTTCAACGTGCTCGCCCATGCCTATGGCGACGCGGCGGATGGAGCACGAGTCCTGGACCTGTTTGCGGGCACAGGTGCCCTGGGGATCGAGGCCGTCTCGCGCGGGGCGGCCTTCGCCCTGTTCGTGGAAGAGGCGGTGGAGGCCCGCGCCCTGATTCGCGAGAATGTGGAAGCGCTCGGCCTCACCGGCACCACGCGCATCTTCCGTCGCGACGCCACGCGCCTCGGCCCCTGCCCTGCGAGCGAAGCCTATTCGCTGGTGTTCTGCGACCCCCCTTACGGCAAGGGCCTGGCCGAAGCGGCCCTGCTTTCCGCCCGCGACGGCGGCTGGCTCTCACCCGGCGCGCTGATCGTGGTGGAGGAGAGGGCCGGCGCCTTCGCGGCACCGGAGGGATTCACCGTGCTGGAACAGCGCCGCTATGACGAAACTGAACTGACGTTTCTCGAAGCCTGATGGCACCGGCCCCGGTCATTGACCGGAGACGGCACCCCAGGCGCGGACCTGACCGCCCCGCCTCACCCGGCCTTCAGGAACGCCCCGATCCGCGCCACCGCCTCGTGCATGTCCTGCGCCGACTGGGCGTAGGAGAAGCGCAGGAACTGCTTGCCCCGGAACGGATCGAAGTCCACGCCGGGCGTCGCCGCCACGAGTGCGCCGTCCAGCAGGCGGGTGGCGAAGGCGGCGGAATCGTCCGTGAAACGCGAAACGTCGGCATAGAGATAGAAGGCGCCATCCACCGGCAGGAACCGGTCGATCCCGGCCTTCGGCAGACCCTCCACGAGGATGCGGCGGTTCTCCTCATAGCCGTGCTTGATGGCATCCATCTCCTCCCGCCCCTCGAACGCGGCTTCCGCCGCGATCTGGGAGAGCGTCGGAACGGAGATGGAGAGGTTCTGCTGCAACCGCTCCATGGTGCGGGCAAGGGCGGGCGGCACCACCATCCAGCCCACGCGCCAGCCGGTCATGCAGAAATATTTCGAGAAGGAATTGATGATGACGGCGTCCGGCGAAATCTCCGCCGCGCTCACCGCCGGGAAGGCATAATCGAGCCCGTGATAGATTTCGTCCGAGACGAAGGCGAGGCCGAGGTCGCGAGCGCAGGCGTGCAGCGCAGTGAGGGTCGCGCGGTCCATCATGGTGCCGGTGGGATTGCCGGGGCTCGCCACCAGCACGCCCGCCAGCGGCTTCTCGCGGTGCGCGGCGATCAGGCTTTCCGGCGTCAGCGCATGGCGATCCTGCGCGTGGGTCTCGATCAGCACCGGCTCGCAGCCAAGTGCGGAGAGCACATGCCGGTAGGGCGGATAGCCGGGTGCCGCGATGGCGACCCGGTCGCCAGGGCTGAAGAGCGCAAGAAAGGCGAGGATGAAGCCGCCCGACGAGCCGTTGGTGACGACGATCCGCTCCGGGTCAACAGCCAGTCCGTGAGCGTCCTGATAGTGCCGTGCGATGCGTGCCCGCAACGAGGGAATGCCCAGCGCCGCAGTATAGCCCACCTGCCCCGCCTCAAGCGCCGCAGCCGCAGCACGTCGGGCGGTGAGCGGCGCGGGCGCGGCGGGCTGACCCACCTCCATGTGAATCACCCTTTTGCCCTCCTGCTCCAGCCGGGCGGCATGGGCCATCACGTCCATGACGATGAAGGGCGCGACGGCGCTGCGGGGAGAGGCGAGGCTGCGGGCAACAGAAAGAGGGCTCATTTTGCTTCCACTTGAGGGAGGCGCCGCGCTGCCGCCGCAATGGGACGGTGGGTAAAGGTCGCCCCAACGTGATGAGGAGCGGATTGACCCTTTTCGCGTGCCGTGGTCCTTCGTCAGGTAACCCGTGACGCAGCCGCCGCCAAGGGACTTTGAACCGGACTCGCAATCGGAACCTGGACCGGACCTTGAATCGACCGAAGACCGGCATGCCGCCCCTGTGGAAGGGCCTTGTGCGCACCCTCGCGATCGTCGCGGCGGTGGCGATGCCCCTGCATGCGGCCAGCGCGCAGGGAAAGCCCCGTCCCAAGGTGATCCGCGACGCGGAAATCGAAAACCTGTTGCGGGACTATGCACGGCCGATCCTGAAGGTGGCGGGCCTCGCCAAGCAGAATGTGGAAGTCACCATCATCGGTGACCGCTCGTTCAATGCATTTGTAGCGGACGGCAAGCGCATCTTCATCAATGCCGGTGCCTTGCTGGATGCCGAAACGCCCAACCAGGTGATCGGGGTGCTCGCCCACGAGACCGGCCATCTGGCCGGGGGACATCTCGCCCGCATGCGCCAGCAGGTGGCCGGCGCGCAGACCATGGCGGTGGTCGCCATGCTGCTGGCGGGGGCCGGCGTCGCGGCCGGCGCGGCCTCGGGCGTCGGCGGGTCCTCGCTCGGCGGCGCCGCTGCGGGCGCCATCACGGCGCCGCAGGAAATGATCCGGCGGTCACTTCTCACCTATCAGCGTGGTGAGGAATCGGCCGCGGACCGCTCGGCGGTCAAATACCTCACCGAGACACATCAGTCGGCAAAGGGGATGATCGAGACCTTCGAGCGGTTCGAGAGCGAGCAGCTGTTCATCTCCCAGCGGATCGATCCCTATCTGCTGAACCATCCCATGGCGCGCGAACGCATCGCGGCGCTGGAACAGCTCGCCAAGGCGAGCCCCTATTACAACACCAAGGACCCGCCTGCCCTCCAGGCCCGGCACGACATGATGCGCGCGAAGCTCGTGGGCTTCATGGAGCGGCCGGACGTGGTCTACCGCAAGTATCCGCTCTCCAACACCTCGCTCCCCGCGCAATATGCCCGCGCCATCTCCGCCTATCGCTTCGGCAACATGACCGACGCGATCCAGAAGATCGATGCGCTGATCGCGACCCAGCCGGGAAATGCCTATTTGCAGGAGCTGAAGGGTCAGGCGCTGCTGGAGGCGGGGCGCGCCGGGCAGGCCATCGAGCCACTGCGCCGGGCGGTGAGTCTGAGCGGAAACAACACGCTGATCCGCTCCATGCTGGGTCAAGCGCTGGTGCAGTCCGGCAACCCCGCTTATACCGACGAGGCGATCCGCGAACTGGCGCAGACCACGCAGCGGGATCCCGATTCGGTCGAGGCCTGGCGTTCGCTGGCGCAGGCTTACGGGCGCAAGGGCGACATCGCCAATGCCGACCTTGCCGCCGCCAACGGCTATATGGCGGCCGGCGAATTCCGCTCCGGACAGGAACTTGCGGCCCGGGCGAAGCTGCGTTTTCCCCCCAATTCACCAGGCTGGCTGAAAGCCGACGACATTCTCGCCTTCAAGCCACCCAAGATCGACGGCCAGCCATCCGGCCGCCGGCAGTGACACCCGTTCAACAGGAGAAACCCATGTCCCGCTCCGGCCCCCGCGCCGCCCTTGCTTTCGCAGCCGCCCTCGGCGCCATGGCCGCGACCTACACGCCTGCCTTCGCCTTCACCGATGCGGAGAAGACCGAGATCGGCAGCATCGTGCGGGAGTATCTCATCAAGAATCCCGAAGTGCTCCAGGAGGTCATCACCGAGCTGGAGAAAAAGCAGGCGGCGCAGGAAACCGCAGGCCGCACCCAGGCACTCGCCAGCATGAAGGGGCTGATCTATGACAGCCCGCGCGGTGTTGTCGTCGGAAACCCCAAGGGCGACGTGACGCTGGTCGAGTTCTTCGATTACAATTGCGGCTACTGCAAGCACGCACTCGAAGACCTCACCAAGCTCATGAAGGCGGACCCGAACCTGAAGGTCGTGCTCAAGGAATTCCCCGTCCTCGGCAAGCCTTCGGTGGAAGCGGCGCAGGTCGCCGTGGCCGTGCGCATGGTGGCGCCTGACAAATACTGGGCCTTCCACAATGCCCTGCTGGCGACCCGTGGCCCGGCAGACCGCGCCAAGGCGCTTCAGGCCGCAAAGGAAGTGGGCATCGATCCCGCCGCCATCCAGAAGGTGGCGAGCTCTCCTGAACTCAACGCCACCCTGGACGAGAGCATGAAGATCGCCCAGGCGCTGTCGCTGAACGGCACGCCCAGCTATGTGCTCGGCGATCAGGTGGTGGTCGGCGCCGTCGGCTACGATCAGCTGAAAAGCGCCATCGACGCGCAGCGCAAGGCCCAGCCCAAGGCGAACTGATTGCGGGCGCACGGCGCGGTTGAAATCCGCGCCGTGACGCTTTCAACATCATCAGTGGGTCGAAGGCTTTTCTTGGCGCGACACTCCCCCTATAAACGCACGCCCGGCATCGCCGGTCCCGGCGGGGTACCGCCGTTCACGAGCGAGGCGACCGCCCGGACAAGACGGGTGGGCCTCAAGGCTGACAGTCGCGGATGTCTGACACCGTCGTCCATGTCCTCAACGGACCGAACCTGAACCTGCTGGGAACCCGCGAACCCGGGATCTACGGCACGACGACGCTTGCCGACATCGAAGCCCTGTGCCGCGACACGGCCGCCCTGCACCAGCTGGACATCGTGTTCCACCAGACCAACCATGAGGGGGAACTGGTGGACATGATCCATGCCGCGCGTGGCGCGCTGGGCGTCGTGCTGAATGCCGGGGCCTACACGCACACCTCGGTGGCGCTGCGCGATGCCATTTCCGCGGCGGGCACGCCGACCGTGGAAGTGCACCTCTCCAACGTATTCGCGCGCGAACCCTTCCGGCACCATTCCTATCTGTCCCCGGTCGCGAAGGGCGTGATCTGCGGCTTCGGGGCGCAAGGCTATGTGCTGGCCATTGCCGCCCTCGCCGCCTCACGTAAGGTCGTTCCATGACGGCCCGCGCGTCCATCCGCTTCCCACATTTCCCGCTCCAGGAGCCCTTGCGCGGGCATGCCCGCGCAGCAGCAGACACATGATGAAGACACCCAAATCCCCCATTGATTCCGCCCTCGTCCGCGAGATCGCCGAACTTCTGTCCAACAGCGACCTCACCGAAATCGAGGTCCAGCATCAGGATCTGCGCATCCGCGTCGTGCGCGCGCCGGCTCCCGTCACGGTTGCGGCGCCCATGGCGGCTCCGGCGATGGCGGCCCCGGTGGCCGCGGCTGTCCCGGTTGCGGCAGCGTCCGCTGCCGAGGCCGACGTGTCCAAGCATCCGGGCGTCGTGGCCTCGCCAATGGTGGGCACCGCCTATCGCTCGCCCGAGCCGAATGCCCCCGCCTTCGTCGAGGTGGGATCGGTGGTCAAGGAAGGCCAGACGCTGTTGATCGTCGAAGCCATGAAGACCATGAATGCCATTCCCGCGCCCCGCTCCGGCACCGTGACCCGCGTGCTCGTGGGCAATGGCCAGCCGGTTGAATATGGCGAGCCCCTGCTCGTCATCGAGTGAAGCCCGCATCTTGAAGCCCGCATGGCCGACGCGCGCGCGAGGCGCCTGCGCCGGCCCGGAATGACCTGAAGGCAGGCGCCGTCCATGTTCCAGAAAATCCTGATCGCCAATCGCGGCGAGATCGCCCTGCGCATCCTGCGCGCCTGCAAGGAGCTGGGCATCGCGACCGTCGCGGTCCACTCCACCGCCGATGCCGACGCCATGCATGTGCGCCTCGCCGACGAGAGCGTGTGCATCGGCCCCCCGCCCGCCCGCGACAGCTATCTCAACATCCCCTCGCTGCTCGCAGCCTGCGAGATCACGGGGGCGGACGCGGTGCATCCCGGCTACGGCTTCCTGGCGGAGAATGCCCGCTTCGCCGAGATCCTGGGCGACCACAACATTCACTTTATCGGTCCCAAGCCCGAGCATATCCGCATCATGGGCGACAAGATCGAGGCCAAGAAGACGGCCCAGCGGCTCGGCATCCCCGTGGTGCCCGGCTCCGAGGGCGGCATCACCTCGGACGATGAGGCCCAGCGGGTCGCGGCCGAGATCGGCTTTCCCGTTCTGGTGAAGGCCGCGGCCGGCGGTGGCGGACGCGGCATGAAGGTCGCGCTGTCCGCCGAGGGCCTGTCGCAGGCTCTGTCCACCGCGCGCTCCGAGGCGAAGGCCGCCTTCGGCGACGATGCGGTCTATCTGGAAAAGTACCTCGGCAAGCCCCGCCACATCGAGGTCCAGGTGCTCGGCGACGGGCGCGGCAATGCCGTCCATCTCGGTGAGCGCGACTGCTCGCTCCAGCGCCGGCACCAGAAGGTGTGGGAGGAAGCCCCCTCCCCGGTGATTACCGCCGCCCAGCGCCACCAGATTGGCGAGACCGTCGCCAAAGCCATGCGCGAGATGAAGTATCTCGGCGTCGGCACGGTCGAGTTCCTGTATGAGAACGGCGAGTTCTATTTCATCGAGATGAACACCCGCATCCAGGTGGAGCATCCGGTGACCGAAATGGTCACGGACATCGACCTGATCAACGAGCAGATCCGCGTTGCGGCCGGCGAGCCGATGACGCTTCGGCAGGAAGACATCGCCTTTGTCGGCCACGCCATCGAATGCCGCGTCAATGCGGAGCATCCCACCACGTTCCGCCCCTCGCCCGGCAAGATCACGCATTATCATGTCCCCGGCGGGCTGGGCATTCGCGTGGACAGCAATGCGTATCAGGGCTACTCGATCCCGCCACACTACGATTCGCTGGTGGGCAAGCTGATCGTTCACGGCAAGACGCGTGACGAATGCCTCATGCGCCTGCGCCGCGCGCTGGACGAGTTCGTGGTGGATGGCATCGACACCACGCTGCCCCTGTTCCGCACGCTGGTCCGCACCAAGGATATCGCCGACGGTGAATATGACATTCACTGGCTGGAGCATTTCCTGGCCGAGGGGCCGAAGATCGGCTGATCCGGCCGGGAGCATCCTCCAGAAGCAAAACGGCCGCGCACCATGCGCGGCCGTTTCATTTTCGGCGCCCGTGCTGAGACGACCTCAGTCTTCCGGCAGGCTGAACTGGCGGGACTGCTCGTCATAGGCGAACACCTCGCCATACCGGCCCCAGTTCACGACCGCCCGCAGGCTTTCCTCGGCGAAGGATTCCGACATGTGGTCCTCCAGCTCATCCGCAAAGCGCGACCACGGCGCCTTGTGGGACGGGCGCTCGCCCAGCACATGGCGGATATGGGCGACGAGCGGAACGTGGGCGAGCAGTTGCCTGGCGAACAGCTCCTTGCGGTCGTCCACGTCCTCGTTGACGAATTCGCGGCCGGCATCGGTGATGAGGATGTCGCCGCCCGTCACTTCCGCGAAGCGCAGCATGGCGAGAGTTTCCGCCGCCGGGAACAGTTCGTCGGCGGACATGTTCAGGCTGTCCGCCAGCTCCGGCAAATCCGCCCGTCCGTTATAGGGCGGGTCCACCAGTTCCTCCAGCAGACCGGCGAGGATGTTGGTTGAGATGGGCGTGAGGTGGGATGTGAGCGTCACGTCCGCATGCCGCGTCGGGCCGGTATGGAGCGGCGCGCCGGGGCCTTCCCGGTTGGTCATGCGGGCATAGATCTCTTCCACCAGGTCGCGGAATTCCGGCGCCTGCCGGTCGCGCGGATGGGGCAGCGTGATGGGCATCTCGAAGCCCACGCGGCCGGGATTGGTGGAGAAGATCAGGACGCGGTCGCACATCAGCACCGCCTCCTCGATGTTGTGGGTCACGATGAGGATAGACTTGATGGGCAGCTGCCCTTCCATCCACAGGTCGATGATGTCGGTGCGCAGCGTTTCGGCAGTGAGCACATCCAGTGCCGAGAAGGGCTCGTCCATCAGCATCAGGCGCGGATGCACCACGAGGGCGCGGGCAAATCCCACCCGCTGGCGCATGCCGCCCGATAATTCCTTGGGATAGGCGCTCTCGAAGCCGCCGAGGCCGATCAGGTCGATGGCCTCTTCCGCCCGCTTGCGCCGCTCCGCCGCATCGATGCCCAGCGCCTCGAGGCCGATCTCCACATTCTGGCGCACAGTCAGCCAGGGGAAGAGGGCGAAGGTCTGGAACACCATGGAGATGCCGTCGGCCGGCCCGTCGATGGCCTTGCCATACCACTTCACGTCGCCCGCGAAAGGCGGCGTGAGGCCGGAGATGATCCGCAGCAGCGAGGACTTGCCCGAGCCGGAGCGGCCCAGCAGGCCGACAATCTCGCCCTCCTTCAGCGTCATGGACACATCGTCCAGAACGAGGATGCGATTGTTGTCGCTGCCCTTGCGATAGGACTGCACCACTTTGGAGACCTGGAGCATGGGGGTCGTCTGGTCGAGCATGGGCGGTCTCCTCAGTTGAGGCGCAGGCGGCGGGCCGCGAAGGTGAACATCGGGTGCCAGACGGTGCGGTTGAAGGCGATGACGTAGATGGACATCACCGCGATGCCCAGCGTGATGCGCGGAAAGTCACCGGCCGAAGTCGCTTCGGCGATGTAGGAGCCGAGCCCTTCCGCGTGGAGCGTCGTGCTGCCCCAGCTCGCCACTTCCGCGACGATGGCGGCGTTCCACGAGCCTCCCGAGGCAGTGAGCGCGCCGGTGACATAATAAGGAAAGATGCCGGGCAGGATGACCTTGGTCCACCAGTGCCAGCCCCGGATATGGAACGAGCTGGACGCTTCCTTCAGGTCAGTCGGGAAGGCGCTGGCGCCGGCGATGACGTTGAACAGGATGTACCACTGCGTGCCCAGCACCATCAGCGGCGACAGCCAGATGTTGGGGTTGAGGTCCAGCTTGACGATGGCGACCACGGCGAACGGGAAGATGATGTTGGCCGGGAACGCGGCAAGGAATTGCGCCAGCGGCTGCAACGCCGTGGCGACGCGCGGCCGCAGGCCGATCCACACACCGATGGGCACCCAGATGAGGGAGGCGAGGAAGATCAGCACCGCCACGCGGATCAGCGTGAGGAAGCCCAGCCAGAACACCTCGCCCACTTCCGACAGGCTGACCTCCGTGGCCACGAACCGCACGATCAGCCAGATCGAATAGGCGCAGGCGGCGAGTACCACCGCCATCCAGACCTTGTCCATGGCGCTGCTGGACCAGGCGGTTTCCACAGGACGCGGCAGACGCATGGGCAGGCGCAGCGGCAGGCGGGCCAGTGCACGTCCGGCACCGCCGACGGGCGAGAGAACCAGCTGGAACAGGTGGGCCCGCTTGACGAGATCCAGCACCCACGAGCGCGGCGGCGGCGCCCCGGCGGACTGCTCGAAGCGGAACTTCTCCGCCCACGCCACCAGCGGGCGGAACAGGAGCTGGTCGTACAGCAGGATGATGACCAGCATGGCCAGCACGGACCACGCAACGGCCGCAAGGTCACGCTGCTCGATGGCCGTGGAGACATAGGCGCCGATGCCGGGCAGCGTGATGGTGGTGGACCCGACCGTGATGGCTTCCGACGCCACCACGAAGAACCATCCGCCCGACATGGACATCATGGTGTTCCAGACCAGGCCCGGCATGGAAAAGGGCACTTCCAGCCGCCAGAAACGCTGCCAGCCGGTGAGCCGGAACGAGGCCGAGACCTCCTCAAGGTCGCGCGGCAGCGTTTTGAGCGACTGGTAGAAGCTGAACGTCATGTTCCAGGCCTGCGAGGTGAAGATCGCGAACACTGCCGCGAACTCGACCCCCATCACCTGCCCCGGAAACAGGCCCATGAAGAACAGCACGGTGAAGGACAGGAAGCCCAGCACCGGCACCGACTGGAGAATGTCCAGGATCGGGATCAGCACCATCTCCGCACGCCGGCTCTTGGCCGCGATGGCGCCATAGATGAAGGTGAAGATCAGCGA
>NCCY01000353.1 GCA_002279855.1 Rhizobiales bacterium 12-68-15 | reverse complement strand
GTCTCGGACTGGCCGACGCCCACCGTTTCCACCAGCACCACGTCGAACCCCGCCGCCTCGCACAGCAGCATGGTCTCGCGGGTCTTGGCCGCGATGCCGCCGAGGGTTCCGCTGGAAGGGGAAGGGCGCACGAAGGCGGCAGGGTCCACGGACAGGCGCTGCATGCGCGTCTTGTCGCCGAGGATGGAACCGCCCGTGCGCGTGGAGGAGGGGTCTACGGCGAGAACGGCCACCTTGTGGCCCTGCGCCGTCAGATGGGAGCCGAGCGCGTCGATGGTGGTGGACTTGCCCACGCCGGGAACGCCGGTGATTCCCACCCTGACCGCCCGGCCCGTGCGTGGCAGCAAGCCCTGAAGCAGCGCTTCCGCGCGGCGGCGATGGTCCGGGCGGCGGGATTCGATGAGGGTGATCGCACGCGCCAGCGCGGCCCGCTCGCCCCGTGCCACTCCCGCCGCCAGGGCGTCGTCACTGTCCGCCCCGGCCATGGTGCGCATGCCTGATCCATTCTGCGATTCGCCGGCCAAGGATCGCGCGAAGCCGGTCGGTTCTCAACGGTTCGTGACGGCGGGAACTTCTCGCGTCCGGGCGGCGTTTATCTTTTGTAATTCAACCCGCAGACGGGAGTTAAAACGCATGAATTGGGATCGTATTGAAGGCAACTGGAAGCAGTTCACCGGAAACGTGAAGTCGCAGTGGGGCAAGCTCACCGACGATGATATTGCCCAGATCAACGGCAAGCGCGAAGTTCTGGAAGGCAAGATCCAGGAGCGCTACGGGATTGGCAAGGACGAAGTCTCCAAGCAGGTGAATACCTGGTCGGACGGCATCAAGCACATGTGAGTGCGCTGACCACGTGCGCGATGCAGGCCACGGTCGCCATCCGGCGTCCGTGGCCGCATCATTTTGGGGCCGCGATGCCGAAACGGCGCCCACGTCTGGCGCTCCGCAGGTGCGGCGCGCGCGGCAGGTCTGGATTTCTGGCGTGGGAATGGTGGTACAGCTGGGTGGGCTCGAACCACCGACCTCCGGTTCCACAGACCGGCGCTCTAACCAACTGAGCTACAGCTGCAAGGGCCTCGCGGCGCAAACGCCTTGAAGAGGCGCGGAACCTACGCCGAGGCGCCGGAGGATTCAAGGGGGGAGGCTGCAACAAGCGACAGCCTGTGGAAGAGCGGCGGCACGCCGCCGTGCCACAAGCCTTTGCAGGGCGGCGGGGTCCGGCTAAAGGTGCCAAAAGCGCCATTCCCGCCGGTACATCATGTCCGACCTTCTCGGCCTCGCCTTTCCCTTTTTCGGGCTCATCTTCCTCGGCTATGGCTGCGGCCGCTTCGTGCGCCTGCCGGAGGAAGGGCTCGCGTGGCTGTCCTTCTTCATCATCTATCTGGCCCTGCCGGCGCTGTTCTACCGCATCGTGGCGCAGACGCCGTTTCATGAACTGGTCAATCCCGGCTTCATTCTCGCGGTGGTGGTGTCCACCTCATTCACCGCCTGCCTCGCCCTTGCGGTCAGCCTCTGGCTGCGGCGGGGAAATCTGGCAGAAGCCGCCATCGCGACCACGGTCGGGGCCTATGCCAATGTGGGCTATATGGGGCCGGGGCTGACGCTGGCGGCCCTGGGGCAGGAGGCTGCGACGCCGGCCGCGCTCATCTTCGCCCTCGACAGCATGTTCTTCTTCACCCTCGTTCCGCTTCTGGTGGCGGTGCGCTCCAAGCAGGGAACGCTGGCGGGAACGCTGGTGCTGGTGGTGCGGCGGGTGCTGACGCATCCCTTCAACATCGCGACCCTTCTGGGCGTGCTCGCCGCCTTCCTCCAGTTCCGCGCGCCGGATGCGGTGGAGCGGATGCTGGACTTCCTGAAGAATGCGGCGGCGCCCTGCGCCCTGTTCACGCTGGGCGTGACCGTCGCGCTGCGCCCGCTCGGCCGCACGCCGCCGGAACTCGCGCCCCTGCTGGTCATCAAGCTGATCATCCACCCGCTGGTGGCGCTGGTCTGCCTCACCACCATCGCCAGCGTCTCGCGGAGCTGGGTAGAGACGGGGGTGCTGATGGCCTCCCTGCCGCCGGCGCTGAACTGCTTCGTGCTGGCGCGGCAATATCAGGTCTATGTGGAGCAGGCGTCCGCTGCCGTTCTGGTGGGCACCGTCGCCTCGGTGGCGACGGTGACGGGCGTCCTCTATCTGCTCCAGCAGCATCTGCTGCCGCTGTGAGCGTCAGGCGGCGCGCAGTCCGGCGCCGAGGCGCATGAGGCCGCGCCGAAGCGGTCCCACATTCTGCATGAGATAGAGGCCGAGGCCGCGCAGCCCCTGCACCGGCACGAAGTCCGAGAGCAGCGAGCGGTTCAGCACGTCCACCGCCAGCATGCGGCTGTCGATGTCACGCTTGCGGCC
>NCCY01000062.1 GCA_002279855.1 Rhizobiales bacterium 12-68-15 | reverse complement strand
AGCACCCGCACCAGCGAGGCGCAGCGGGAGATCATTTCCGCCTTGGCGACCTTGCGCATGGCCTGGCCATGCTCATCCCACGAGATCATGAACACCATGGCGAGCGAGACCGCCACGGCGAGCAGGGTGAAGCAGATGAACTGGGCCGCAAGGCTCCAGCTCCAGACCGGCATGCGGGCGAGCGCGGCGCCGAGCCGGCGCGGCAGGGCTGCGGGGGCGGTCCACGTCATGTCTTCTGCACCTCCGCCACAAGGCTGTATCCGCCGCCCCAATGGGTCTTGATGAGGGTGGGCGACTTGGGGTCCGCCTCGATCTTCTTGCGCAGGCGGCTGACCTGATTGTCGATGCTGCGGTCGAAAGGATCGCCGTTGCGGCCGACGGTGAGATCCAGCAACTGGTCGCGGCTGAGCACCACGCCGGGATGGTCGAGGAAGGCGGCGAGCAGGCGGTATTCCGCCGTGCTGAGAGGCACCGCCACGCCGTCCGGGCCGGTCATTTCGCGCCGGCCGGGATCCAGCGTCCAGCGGTCGAACCGGACGAGCTTGGCGGAAATCTCGCCCTTTCGGGGCGGCAGGCTGTTCACCCGGCGCAGCACTGCCTTGATCCGCGCCAGCAGTTCGCGCGGGTTGAACGGCTTGCTGACATAATCGTCCGCGCCCACCTCCAGACCGACGATGCGGTCGGTCTCCTCAGCCATGGCGGTCAGGAGGATGATCGGCAGGTCGGTGGTGCTGCGCAGGTGGCGGCAGAGGGACAGGCCGTCCTCGCCGGGCATCATCACATCCAGCACCACGAGATCGGGCGCGCTCTTCTCCAGCAGGCGGCGAAGGGCGGCGCCGTTCTCCGCAAGGCTGATGCGGTAGCCGTGCTGGGCAAGATACTTCCCGACCAGATCGCGGATGTCGCGATGATCGTCCACGACGGCTATGTGCGGCATGCTTTCCATGTGCGGGCTCCGGCGTGACCATAGCCAAGGCGCGCGGTGTGCCCACTTCAAAAGTGTATCAGCCTGTATCAGCCTGACGCGGTGCGACAGATGCTGACGATTTTTCGTCTGCGCCGCGCACCGGCCCGCCCTGCGCCACGGTTCTTCGCGTGCACTCTGGCCGTGGGCGCGGTCGCTGTCCGCTGCCGGGAGGCGACAATTTCGTATCGAACTGTCCCGCTTGCGCCGTGCGGCGATACTTTAAGACAATCGAGGCGTGCGGTGCGATAAAGCTGCGACAAGTCCCGTCTAGATTTCATCCCGTCAACGAGCGGCGCCGGCCACCATGAAGCGCCGGACTGCTCTGAACGCGAAGTTCTGGATAAAGGATAAAACCATGCGTTACGCGATGATTGCTGCTGCCGCCGCTGCTCTTCTTTCGACCGGCGCTCTTGCGCAGGACGTGAACAGCGCCCATCAGTCCACGACTGCGACCCGTGCCTATGCTCCGGTTGCCACCCCCGCGTCTCCGGCCACCGCCGCCTTCGGGCAGGGCGTGACCCAGGAGCGCCGCGATGCCACCATCACGCAGGAAGATCGCCTGTTCCTGATGCAGGGCGATCGCGGCCTCGGCAACGGCTGACGCCGGCCTGAAGCCATGAGCGGCCGGCACGGGCCGGCCGCCGGGTCCTGACGCACCCGTCTGCCCCCCGGGTCGCGTCACGCCATCGGGCGATGAGCACGCCTCATCGCCCGATGCTCCATTTGAGAGGCGTGACGACGTCAGGCCGAGAGGAAGTCCACCAGCAGCCGTTCGAGCGCCGCCGGCTGCTCGACACAGGGGATGTGCGAGGCGCTGGCGATCACCGCCAGCCGCGCACCCGTGATGCCGGCCGCCAGCGCTTCGGCGGACGCGGGCGGGGTGGCCGGGTCCTGGTCGCCGACGATCACCAGTGTCGGCGTTGCAATGCGCGCGCCGTCCGCCCGCAGGTCCGCATCCCGCACCGCGAGCGCGCAGCCCACATAGCCATCCAGCGTGTTGCGGGCGACCATGTTGATGCAGCCCTGCATGATGACGGGATTTGCGGCGCGGAACGGCGCCGTGAACCAGCGCTCCATGACCCCCGGCGCGATGGCGGCAAGGCCGCTCTTGCGGATGCCGGCGACGCGCTCGTTCCAGACCGAGGCGGGGCCGATGACGGCGGCTGTGTCACACAGCACCAGCCGCTCCACCCGATCCGGCGCGTGGGCCGCCAGATGCTGGGCCACCATGCCGCCGATGGACAGGCCGCAGACATGGGCCTTGCCGATCCCCAGCGCATCCATGAGCGCCAGCGCATCGCCCGCAAGCGCCGCGATGGAATAGCCGTTCTCGCCCTCCAGCGGCACCGCATCGGTGAGGCCGTGGCCGCGCATGTCGTAGCGCAGCACGCGGAAGCGCGCCGCAAGCGCGGGCATCACGGCATCCCAGATGTGAAAGCTGGTGCCGAGCGAATTGGCGAGCAGCAGCACGGGCGCATCCTGCGGCCCGGCGAGGTCGTAATGGGTGACGAGGCCGCCGGCAGAGAGGAAAGGCATGGCGTTTCTCCGGGTCAGACGGTGGCGATGGGGGTGACGGGAGAGCCCACCGCGCCGGGCAGGCGCAAGGGCGGGGCGGTGAGCAGGAAGCGGGTGCGCCCGGCCGCCTTGAGATGGGCCGCAAGGTCCGCCAGCCACCACAATTCGCCCAGCGGCACGCCGAGCTTGAACAGGCAGTGATGGTGTAGCGGCATGGAGGCCTGCGCGGTGGCGGCGAGGCGGCGGGCGGGAAGCTGCTCCACCGCATAATTGTCCGCCACCAGCGCCGAGATGCGGCTGTCCGCGATCCAGTTCAGGAGCCGTGCGTCGCGCCCGTCCAGCACGGCGCAGCTCCGGGCGAGGGTGTCGCCATCGGGCGTGCCGTCCATGGCCATGATGACCTGCGTGAAGCCGGTATAGAGGCAGAGGATGTCCGCTTCCTCCACGCCCACCGCCTGCGCGTCCATCACCCGCATGAGGTCGTCATAGCCGACGAGATGACGGTCTTCACCGAAGGTGGAGAGCAGGTCCACCAGCACGCCGCGCCCCTGAAGGCCGTGGGCGGCCGCGTTCTGGATGCCGAGCCGGTGCGCGCCGGAAGGCACGCCCCGCGCCTCCGCCTCGCGCGGGCCGACAATGTCGATGCCGGCGCGGAAGCCGTTGTAATAGACCGGCTCCGGCCGGCCGTCGCCGTCCACGTCGAACAGCGCGCCCACATGGGCGAAGCTGTCCCATTGCGTGGAATATTGCAGGCAGATCTCCACCTTGTCGTCGCACACCACGTCCACGAAGCTGGCATCGTCGGCGCACAGCATGGCGTTGAAGCGGGGCGTCTCGGCGGGGCCGGTGGGCTTCAGCACAGGCGGAAAGCGGCGGATGTTGACGACGTTTCCGCCCGGCTTGTCCAGCGGCAGGGAGAGGCAGAAGGTTCGCCCCTCCCGCACTTCCGCAACCGCCGCGCGGACCTTCTCGGGGGTGATGAGGTTGAGACGGCCGAGTTCATCGTCCGGTCCGAAGTCGCCCCAGGTCGAGCCGTCCGGGCGACGGGTCCAGCGCGGATTGGTCATGTGCGTTTTCCTTGCAGGGCCTTCAGACCGTGCCCTTGCCCACCGTGATTCCCCCGCAGACGGCGAGGGTCTGGCCGGTTATGAAGCCGGCGCCGTCGGAAAGGAAGAAGCCGACCCCCTCCGCCACGTCTTCCGCCGTGCCCATGCGTCCCACCGGCACCGCATCGATGATGGCGCGGGTGCGCGGGGCATCGGGCGGGTTGGCGGCGGTGAAGAGGGGCGTCGCGATGGGGCCGGGGGCGATGGCGTTCACCGTGATGCCGTCGCGGCCCAGTTCCAGCGCCCAGGTGCGGGTGAGGCCGAGCAGCCCCGCCTTGCTGGCCGCATAGGCGGAGCGCAGCTCCTTGCCATAGGCGGCGCGGCTGGAAATGTTGACGATGCGCCCGAACCGCGCCTCCCGCATGCCGGCGAGCAGGGCCTGCGTGCACTGGACCGCGGTGTGCAGGTTCAGCCGCATCACGGCCTCAAGATCGGACAGGCGCGTGTCGTCGAGGGTGGCCGGGCGCACCATGCCCACATTGTTGACGAGCCGGGTGACCGGCCCGTCGGCGAGCGCCGCTTCGAGGGCGCCGGCGGTGGCGTCGGCGCTCATCATGTCCACGCTGATGAAGCGGGCGGCAAGATCGGCGGGCGGGGCCTCGCGGTCCAGCACGATCACGCGGCGGCCCGCCGCCGCCTCACGCCGCGCGATGGCGAGGCCGATGCCGCTGGAGCCGCCGGTGACGAGAGTGCGGGCGGCGCTCATTTCGGGGCGTCCGGCAGGAAGCAGACGCCGTCCAGATAGGCCTTGCGCCAGCGATTGATGACGATGCGCTCGAACAGGCCGGCAATGGCGAAGGGATCGGCCGCGATGAAGGCTTCCGCCTCCGCCCGCGTCTCCACATTCACCACATAGAGGCCGCCGCCGGCCGCCTCGCCGGCATCGTCCAGCTTCGCGCCGCAGGCGAGCAGCAGGTGCTTGTTGGCCTCCAGGAAGGCGAGGTGCGCGGCGCGCTCGGCGGCGCGCAGGGCCAGCGTGTCTGGCTTGTCGAAGGTTTCGATCATGTAGGGCATGGGTGCCTCACGCCGCGCGCAGGGTGAGGCCGGTGCGGCGGGTCAGCTCGTCCAGCGAGAGGCCCGGCGCCAGCTCGCGCACCACGAAGCCGTCGCTGTCCACATCGAACACCGCATGGTCGGTATAGATGCGGTTCACGCAGCCGACGCCGGTCAGCGGATAGGTGCAGCTCTGGACCAGCTTGGATTCGCCCTTCTTGGTCAGCAGCTCCATCATGACGAACACGTTGGAGGCACCCACCGCCAGGTCCATGGCGCCGCC
Organism: Rhizobiales bacterium 12-68-15; assembly: GCA_002279855.1. Classification (GTDB taxonomy): domain Bacteria; phylum Pseudomonadota; class Alphaproteobacteria; order Rhizobiales; family Xanthobacteraceae; genus Aquabacter. The sequence goes on along the minus strand of NCCY01000062.1, from coordinate 7,705 downwards.
CACCGCCGGGATGGCGTTGGGGTCATTGGTCGCCCAGTTGGCGAGGTCGCCATTCTCCGCCACCTGGAACGCGCCGAGCACGGCGATGTCCAGATGTCCGCCGCGCATCAGCGAGAAGGACATGATGTGGTCGAAGAAGGCGCCGCCGGGCAGCAGCGTCACGGGCTGCTTGCCGGCATTGATGAGGTCCATGTCCACCTCGTTCGCGCCCGGCTTCGGCCCCATGCCGAGAATGCCGTTTTCGCTCTGGAGGAGGATTTCCTTGTCGGTGGGCAGGTGGTCGGCCACCAGTTCCGGCATGCCGATGCCGATATTGACGATGGCGCCATCGGGAATGTCGCGGGCAATGAGCTTGGCCATCTCCACGCGGGTCCAGGGGGTGAAGGTATCGGTCATCACTGCGCTCCCAATCCGACGGCGACGACCCGGTTCACGAAGGCGCCGGGGGTGACGATGGTTTCCGGATCGAGCGATCCGAGCGGCACGACCTCTTCCACCTGGGCGACGGTGACCTTGGCGGCGGTGGCCATCACCGGGCCGAAATTGCGCGCGGTCTTGCGGAAGACGAGATTGCCCCAGCGGTCGCCCTTGTACGCCTTGATCAGCGCGAAGTCGGCCTTGATGGGATATTCCAGCACATAGCCACGCCCGTCGATGACGCGGGTTTCCTTGCCGTCGGCGATGGGGGTGCCGTAGCCGGTGGGGGTGAAGAAGGCGCCGATGCCGGAGCCGCCGGCGCGGATGCGCTCCACCAGATTGCCCTGCGGCACCAGTTCCAGCTCCACCTTGCCTGAGCGGTAGAGTTCGTCGAACACGAACGAGTCCACCTGCCGGGGGAAGGAGCACACCACCTTGCGCACCAGCCCCGCCTGAAGCAAGGCGGCAAGGCCCTTGGTGCCGTTGCCGGCATTGTTGGAGACGATGGTGAGGTCGCGCGGGGCGCGGGCGATCACCGCATCGATCAGTTCGTTCGGCATGCCCGCGCCGCCGAAGCCGCCGACGAGAAGCGTCGCGCCATCCGGCAGGTCGGCCACGGCGGCCTGCGTGTCGGGGAATATCTTGTCGATCATCGGAGTGCGTCCGTTCGGCTCAGATGGCGGAGGGATGGCGCGCCAGCGGCGTCACCACGATGTCCATGAAAGGGAAGAGGGGAAGGGAGGAGAGCAGCGTGTGCAGCTCGTCCACGCTCTCCACGTCGAAGATGGAGACATTGGCGTAGCGGCCGGCGATGCGCCACAGATGCACCCACTTGCCCTGCCGCTGGAGATCCTGCGCATAGGCCTTTTCCGCCGCCTTGATGGCATCGGCCTTTTCAGCCGGAAAGTCGTGCGGAATGTTCACGTTCATCTGGACATGGAACAGCATGGGTCGCGGCTCGCCTTGCTTTAGGAAAAGAGGCGGCGTCGGGATGTCCCGGCGCCGCCCGTCACGTCACTTCTTGGCCACCAGCGGGCAGGTGCTCTCGAAGAGCGGCTGGAAGGCTTCGTCGCCCGGGATGACGCGGGTGATCTCGTAGAAGTCCCACGCACCCTTGGAGTCCTTCGGGGCCTTCACCTTGGCGAGGAACATGTCGTGCACCATGCGGCCGTCCTCGCGGATCTTGCCGTTGCGGGCGAACATGTCTTCCACCGGGGTCTCGCGCATCTTGGCCACCACCTTGGCGCCATCGTCGGTGCCGGCGGCATCCGCGGCCTTCAGATAGTTCAGCACGGCGGAATAGACGCCGGCATGCACCATGGTGGGCATCTTGCCGCCCATGCGCTCGGCGAAGCGCTTGGACCAGGCGCGGGTCTTGTCGTCATAGTCCCAGTAGAAGCCGGTGGTCAGCACCATGCCCTGCGCGGCATCGAGGCCCACCGACTTGATGTCGGTGAGGAACAGCAGCAGCGCGGCGAGCGTCTGGCCGCCCTGCGTGATGCCGAATTCGCGGGCCTGCTTGATGGTGTTGATGGTGTCGGCGCCGGCATTTGCCATGCCGATGACCTGCGCCCCGGAGGCCTGCGCCTGCAGGATGAAGGAGGAGAAGTCCGAGCTGTTGAACGGCGCGCGGACCGAGCCCTTCACCACGCCGCCCTTTTCCTTCACGATCTTGGCGACCTGCGCCTCCAGATCATGGCCGAAGGTGTAGTCGGCGGTGATGAAGAACCAGGACTTGCCGCCGCCGCTGGTGACCGCATTGCCGGTGCCGGCGCCCAGCGAATAGACGTCATAGGTCCAGTGCAGGCCGGTGGGCGAGCAGGCCTTGTTGGTCAGCGCCATGGAGGCGGCGCCGGAATTGATGTCCACCTTGCCCTTTTCCTTCGCCACCTCGCGCACGGCGAGCGCTGCCACCGTGCCGTTGATGTCGAAGATGGCGTCCACGTCCTGCGTGTCGTACCAGGCGCGGGCGGTGGAGGAGGCGATGTCGGCCTTGTTCTGGTGGTCGGCGGAGACCAGTTCCACCGGCTTGCCGTTGATGGGCTTGCCGAAATCCTCGATGGCGAGGCGCGCGGCTTCCACCGAGCCCTTGCCGGCGAGGTCGGAATAGGCCCCCGACATGTCGGTGAGGACACCGACCTTGACGCCGCCGCCGGCATATTGCGCGGCCGCCGGCGTGGTCAGAGCAAGACCGGCAATGAGGCCGGCATACAGCGCCTTGGTTTTCATGGTTCCTCCCGTACAGAAAAGGTGTCAGACGCGCTCGATGACGGTCGCGATGCCCTGGCCGACGCCGATGCACATGGTGCAGAGCGCATAGCGTCCGCCGGTGCGGGCGAGGTGATGGACGGCGGTGCCCACAAGGCGGGCGCCGGACATGCCGAGCGGATGGCCGAGCGCGATGGCGCCGCCATTGGGGTTCACATGGGCCGCGTCGTCGGGCAGGCCGAGGTCCGCGAGCACGGCGCAGGCCTGCGCGGCGAACGCCTCGTTCAGCTCGATCATGTCCATCTGGCCGAGGGTGAGGCCGAGCCGCTCCAGCAGCTTCTTCGAGGCCGGGGCCGGGCCGATTCCCATGATGCGCGGCGGCACGCCGGCGGTGGCCATGCCGAGCACGCGGGCGCGGGGCGTCAGGCCGAAGCGCTTCACCGCGGCCTCGGAGGCGATGATGAGCGCGGCCGCGCCGTCATTGACTCCTGAGGCGTTGCCGGCGGTGACCGTGCCGTTCGGCTTCACCACGCCCTTGAGGCGGGTAAGGTCTTCCAGCTTCGTCTCGGGGCGCATGTGCTCGTCGCGCGCCACCACCTTGGGGTCGCCCTTGCGCTGGGGGATGGACACGGCGACGATCTCGGCGTCGAAGCGGCCCTCGGCCCAGGCGGCGGCGGCGCGACGCTGGCTCTCCAGCGCGAAGGCGTCCTGACGCTCGCGGGAGATGGCGAAATCCTCGGCCACGTTCTCCGCCGTCTCGGGCATGGAATCGGTGCCGTGCAGCGCCTTCATCAGCGGGTTCACGAACCGCCAGCCGATGGTGGTGTCCTCGATCTTCGCGGTGCGCGAGAAGGCGGTGTCCGCCTTGCCCATGACGAAGGGCGCGCGGCTCATGCTCTCGACGCCGCCGGCGATCATCACCTGCGCCTCGCCGGCCTTGATGGCGCGCGCGGCGGTGCCGACCGCATCCATGCCGGAGCCGCACAGCCGGTTCAGGGTGGCGCCGGGCACGTCCACCGGCAGGCCCGAGAGCAGGCCCGCCATGCGCGCCACGTTGCGGTTGTCCTCGCCGGCCTGGTTGGCGCAGCCGAGGATGATGTCCTCCACCGCGGCCGGGTCGAGGCCGGGATTGCGCGCCATCACGGCGCGGACCGCATGGGCGGCGAGATCGTCGGGGCGCACGTTGGCGAGCCCGCCGGCATAGCGGCCGATGGGCGTGCGGACGGCGTCGCAGATGAAGGCTTCGGTCATGGGCGCTCTTTTTTGTGCGATATGCGAACGGATTTTGATCTCTTTTCTGCTTCGTTCCCGCTGTCGTCAATCTGATTTCATGCTGCGCCCGCACAGAAGGCACTGAGCAAGTGCGGTAAAATCATGGTTCAATGATAGAAAAACGGTCTCGCTTGAGCTGTTCCATCCTCTCGCCTTGACACAGGGAAGGGGATGTATTTTGTTCGCATAACGAACTATTTGTGCGTCATGCGTACGGCGTTGAACAGGGGATAGCCATGGATTGCAAAGACACGGTGGCGCTCGTCGGGGCGGGCAGCATGGGGCTCGGATGGGCCATCGTGTTCGCGCGGGCGGGCATGGAGGTCCGCCTCTGCGATGCCGCCCCCGCCATGCTGGATCAGGCGCTGGCCGCCATCCGCCTGCGGCTGGAGGAACTTGTCCGGCAGGGCCTGCTGGATCAGCGGCCGGAGGATGTTCTCGCGCGCATCCACGTCACCGCCGACCTCGCCGAGGCCCTGTCCGGCGTGGTGCATGTGCAGGAGAACGTGCCCGAGCGGGTGGAGCTGAAGCGCACGCTGTTCGCCCAGTTCGACCGCCTCGCGCCGGCAGATGCCGTGCTCGCCAGCTCCACCTCCTCGCTGCCGGCCTCCAGCTTCACGGACGATCTGCCGGGCCGCGCCCGCTGCCTCGTGGCGCATCCCGCCAATCCGCCCTACCTCATGCCGATCGTGGAGATTGTGCCCGCGCCCTGGACGGCGCCTGAGGCGACGGCGCGGACCCGCGCGCTGATGGAGCGGGTCGGGCAGGCGCCGGTGGTGCTGAAGCGGGAGGTGAACGGCTTCATCTATAACCGCCTTCAGGGCGCGGTGCTGCGCGAGGCCTACTGGATGCTGAAGGAAGGCATCGCGGATGTGGCCGAGATCGACCGGGTCATGACCAGCGGGCTCGCCATGCGCTGGTCGGTCATCGGCCCGTTCGAGACCTCCGACCTCAACTATCGCGGCGGCCTCGCCGACCATGCCAGCCGCATGGCGCAGCGCTATTTCGAGATGGCGCAGGATCTCGGCGCCCCCGAGCCGTGGAGCGGGGATCTGGTGGGGGAGGCGGTGGCCCAGCGCCGCGCGCTGCTGCCGCTGGAGGCGTGGGAGGAGCGCGTGGCCTGGCGCGACGCCCGGCTGATGGCGCTGCTGCGCCTCGCCCGCCAGCGCGACGAGGCTACGCCGCAGGACAAGGCGGAGGAGGGGGCATGACGGGGCCGCAGGACACCGACAAGGACTATGTCCAGTCGCTGGCGCGCGGGCTGGAGGTGATCCGCACCTTCAGCCGCTACAAGCCCCGCATGACCCTGTCCGAGGTCGCGCAGCAGACGGGGCTCACCCGCGCTGCCGCGCGCCGCTTCCTGCTGACGCTGGTGCGGGAGAATTATGCCGAGACGGACGGCAAGCATTTCTCGCTGCGCCCCAAGGTGCTGGATCTCGGCTTCTCCTATCTCTCCGCCTTGCCCATGTGGGAAGTGGCCCAGCCCATCATGCGCGACGTGGTGAACAGCCTTCAGGAATCCTGCTCGCTGGCCGTGCTCGACGGGCTGGACATCGTCTATGTGGCGCGCGTGCCCACCGAGCGGGTGATGACGATCGGCCTCGCCATCGGCAGCCGCCTGCCGGCTTTCTGCACCTCCATGGGGCGCACGCTGCTGGCCGGCCTGCCGCCGCGCGAGCTTGCGGTCTATTACGACCGGGTGAAGCTGGAGCGGCGCACCCCGCAGACAGTGGCCAACATGGTGGCGCTCAAGGATGCGGTGGAGGCCTCGCGGCGGCAGGGCTACACGCTGATCGATCAGGAACTGGAAATGGGCCTGCGCTCCATCGCCGTGCCCGTGCGCAACCGCCGCTCGGAAGTGATCGCGGCGCTCAATGTGGGTACGCAGGCCGGCCGCACCAGCGCCGACACCATGAAGACACGCTTCCTGCCGGTGCTGATCGATGCTGGGGAGCGGATCGCGGCCTCGCTGCCCCACTGAGAGCCGGCCGCAATGCCCTCACACCCGCGCCAGAAGGGCGCGGGCGCGGATGCGGACCGGCTCGTCCACCATGGCGCCGTCCACGCGCGCGGCGCCGTCGCCGCTGGCGTGAACCCGTTCCGCCCACGCCAGCTCGTCGTCCGAAGGGCGGAAGCCGGCAGCTCGTCGTCCGAAGGGCGGAAGCCGGCACGGATGGGGGCCACCTGACGGGGGTGGATGGCAAGCTTGCCGCCGAAGCCGAGGGATGCCGCGTGGCGGGCGTCCCCTTCGGCTTCTGTCTCGTCGTCGATCCGCACGGTGACGCCATCAAGCGGGGCGGCGATGCCGGCGAGGCGGGAGGCGAGCACCAGCTCGAACCGCGCCGGAAGCAGCAGGTCGCGCAGGTGGGCGGAGCCGAGATCGGCACAGAAATCCACCGAACCGAAGGCGAGCCGCGTCACCGCCGGATGGGCCGCCAGCATCCGCGCGGCGGCAAGCCCACGCGCACTTTCCACCAGCGCGATGATCGCGATGTCCGGCCCGAGAGCGGCGGCGAGCGCATCCAGCGTGGCGGCGTCCTCTGCCTTCGGCAGCATCACCGCCGCCGGCTTCAGGGCCGCCACGGCCGCGATGTCCGCCGCGTGCCAGGGGGTGCCCTGCGCATTGATGCGCACCAAAGCGGGCGTCGCGGATGCGTAGGAGGCGAGGGCATCACGCGCCGCATCCTTGGCGTCCAGCGGCACGGCGTCTTCCAGATCGAGGATGACGGCATCCGCGCCGCTCGCCGCCGCCTTGGCGAAGCGGTCCGGCCGGTGGCCCGGCACGAAGAGCGGGGCGACGATGAGCGCGCTCACCAGCGGGCCTCCGCCGACATGGCGACCGGGCCGTCGGCGCGGGAGGTCCACAGTTTCAGGCCGGTCTCGGTCTCATCCGCATTCACGAAGAAGGGGGCATTGTCGAACAGCGGGGAGAGGCCCCGGAAGGCGAAGAAGGCGGGCGGCTTTCCGCGCAGTTCCGTCGCGAAGCGCAGCAGCAGGTTCACCTGCAGCGGGCCGTGCACCACGAGGCCGGGATAGCCTTCCACCTGCGTCACATAGGGGTGGTCATAATGGATGCGGTGGCCGTTGAAGGTGAGAGCCGAATAGCGGAACAGGAGGGGCGGGGAGGCCACCATCTCGCGGCGATGGGCGCCGGGGGGCACGGCCTCGGCGGTCTTGGTGCTGCCGCCCTCCAGCCCGCGATAGACGATGTCCTGCTTTTCGCTCAGCACCGCGCGGCCATCCGCCGTCACCTCATGCTGGACGGTGACGAAGCAGAGCGTGCCGGTGCGGCCCTCCTTCACCTCCACGCTCTCGATGCGGGACTGCCGGCGCACCATCTCGCCGATGCGCGGGTCGGAATGGAAGGTCATGTGGCCGCCCGCCCACATGCGGCGGGGCAGGGGCACGGGCGGCAGGAAGCCGCCGCGCGCGGGATGCCCGTCCGCTCCCAGTGCCTGCGTCAGCGCCACCGGCTGGGCGAGGCAGAGATGGATCATCTGCGGCGCCGGGTCGCTGGGCTGCGGGGCGCCGGGCTCTTCGTCGAACATGGCGCGGAATTTCCGCACCAGTTCCGGCTCCAGCCGCTCGCAGGCGTCGTCTGTGCGGCCGATCCAGCTGCGCAGATGGTCGATATCGAGAGTTTCGGTCATTGGCCGTGCCGTCAGAAGGAGCGGGGCAGTCCGAGCACGTGCTCGGCCACGTAGGACAGGATCAGATTGGTGGAGATGGGCGCCACCTGATAGAGCCGCGTCTCGCGGAACTTGCGCTCCACGTCATATTCGCAGGCGAACCCGAAGCCGCCATGGAA
>NCCY01000352.1 GCA_002279855.1 Rhizobiales bacterium 12-68-15 | reverse complement strand
CCGCCAATGCGCACGGCGGGATCATGCATCATGAAGCCGCGCGCCACGGCGGCGGCGGTCTGGGACTGGCCGGACACGTCCAGCACCAGCAGGACGGGCAGGCCGAGCCGGGCCGCCACGTCCGCCCCCGCACCGGAGCGGCCCGGCGGCGCCTGGACGCCGTCGAACAGGCCCATGGCGCCCTCCACCACCAGCAATTCGCCATCCCGCGCGGCATCGGCGGTAAGCGCGCCCAGCAGGTCCGGCGGCATGGCCCAGCTGTCGAGATTGAGGCCGGGCAGGCCGGTCGCTGCCGCATGGAAGGCGGGGTCGATATAATCCGGGCCGGATTTCGCCGCCCGCACCGCAAGCCCCCGACGCCGCAAGGCGGCGAGCAGGCCGAGCGTCACCGTGGTCTTGCCCGAGCCAGAGCGCGGCGCGGCGATCATCAGGCCGCGGATCATGTCCCGCCCCCCCGGAAGCGGCGGACATAGTCCACGTCATACAGCGCGCTGTCGCGGAAGCCTTCGGCCTTCAGTGCGGGGCCGACAAGGATCAGCGCCATGCGCCCGGCGCCATAGAAGGGGGTCAGTTCCCCGACCACGCGCTCCAGCGCATGGATGGCGAGGTGGATGGCGAGCGTCGTGCCGGTGGCCGCGAACGCGGACAGGGTCTCGCCCGCCGGCATGGCGGAGGCGCGGCCGGAAATGCGCGTCAGCACAAGGCTCTGTGCCACTTCCGGCAAGGTCAGTTCCTGCCCCAGCGCCGCCGCTGCCGCCGCGAAGGCGGGAACGCCGGGGGTCAGGGTGTAGGGAATGGCGTGCCGCTCCAGCCTGCGGATCTGCTCGGCCACCGCGCTGTAGAGCGAGAGGTCGCCGGAATGCAGCCGCGCCACATCCAGCCCCTTCGCATGGGCGTCCACATATTCCGCCTCGATCCGGTCGAGATCGAGCGGCGCCGTGTCGACGATGCGGGCGCCGGGCGGGCAATGCACCAGCAGATCGGGCGCCACCGTCGCCCCCGCATACAGGCAGACCGGGCAGCTTGCGATCAGGTCGCGGCCGCGCACGGTGATGAGATCGGCGGCGCCGGGGCCGGCACCGATGAAATGGACGGTCATGGCGCCTCCCGCCGCGCCAGCGCGCAAGTGACGGCCCCGAGCGCAAGGCGCGGGCCGAGCAGGCGCGCCTCCCGCCCGGCTGCGGCGAGGGCGGCGGTCTCGGCGGCAGAGGGCACGCGCAGCAGCGCGACGACACGCTCCGAATGGGTCTGCGCCTTGCCTGCCGCCGCCTCAAGCTGGCTTTGCGGCACCAGAATGAGCGGCAGGTTGAGCAGGGCGGCCGCCGCCGCGATTCCGGCTTCCCCGCCCTTGATAGCAGGCGTCGCGATGGCGCCGAGGGCGGCGCGGGTGAGGTCCGCCCGCTCCAGCGCCGCATCGATGGCGGCACAGACATCCTCGCGCGACACGCCGCGCTTGCTGCCGACGCCTGCAACGATCATGGCGCGGCCTCCCGGGGCTTGGTCCAGGCCCATTGGGTCACCGGCATGGCCGGGCGCCAGCCGGTCATTCCCTTCACGGGGGATGCGCGGGTGAGGGCGAGGCGCACCAGATCGCCGCCAAGCCGCGCGCGCAGCGCCAGAAGGGCGGCTTCGGTTTCCAGCGTCACCCCGTTGGCGACGATGCGCCCGCCGGGTTTCAGGGCGGCCAGCGCCGCCTCCAGCACGCCCTCCTCGCTGGCGCCGCCGCCAACGAAAATGGCATCCGGCGCGGGCAGGCCGGTGAGCGCGGCGGGGGCGATGCCGTCCACCAGCCGAAGCTGCGGCACGCCGAGGGCGGACGCGTTGGTGAGGATGCGCTGCGCCCGTGTCGGGTCCTGCTCGATGGCGATGGCGGACAGGGAGGGGTCGCAGAGCAGCCATTCGATGGCGACCGAGCCGGCCCCGGCGCCGATGTCCCACAGCAGTTCGCCCCGCCGGGGCGCGAGCGCGGAGAGGGTGACGGCGCGGATCTCCCGCCGCGTGATCTGGCCGTCATGGGCAAACAGGTCGTCGGGAAGCCCGCGCCCCAGATGCACAACCGGCGCATCGCCTTCCACCTCAAGGGCCACAAGGTTCAGCGCCGCAATGTCCGCCAGTTCAAACCCGTCCGCACGGGCGGAGCGGAGGCGTTCATGCGGCCCGCCGAGGGCTTCCAGAACCGTGAGACGGGAGGCGCCGAAGCCGAGCGCGGTCAGGAGGGCGGCGAGGGCGGGGGGGCCGGTCTCGTCCGAGGTGAGGGCAAGGATGCGGGACCCCGGATGCAGATGCGGCCGCACCCGCCCGATCTCGCGGCCGTGCAGCGAAATGCAGGCTGTCTCCGCCAGCGCCCAGCCGAGCCGCGCCGCGGCCAGCGAGAAGGCGGACGGCGCCGGCATCACCTGCATCTCGCGGGCGGGCACATGGCGGGCGAGCGTCGCGCCGACGCCGTGGAGGAAGGGATCGCCGGAGGCCAGGACGCACACCTTCCGCCCCCGCGCCGCCAGCACCTGCGCGATGCCGTCCGCGAACGGGCTTGGCCACGCGTGCGCCGTGCCGGTGATGAGCGGGGCGGCAAGGGTGAGGTGACGGGCACCACCGAACACCATGTGCGCGTCCCCGATGAGGGCGCGGGCGGCCGGCGACAGCCCGGATGCGCCGTCCTCTCCGATGCCGACGATGGACAGCCAGGGGTGCGCCGGGGCAGTGTCGCCCGCCATGCCGTCCCCCGTTGCCGAACCCGCCTCACCCATGACGCTTCTCCTTCTCGGAGGCACCAGCGATGCCCGCAGCCTTGCCGGCCGTCTGGCCGGGCGCGCGGTATTCGATGTGCTGCTCTCGCTCGCCGGCCGCACACGGCACCCGGCCGCGCTGCCGGTGCCGGTCCGCACCGGCGGCCGCGCCGGGTTTTCCTCGCCCTCGGACGCAACGAGGTGCACGCCTTCGCGGCGGCGCCGCAGCATGTCTATCTGGTACGCAGTGTCGATCCGGTGCTGCCGCCGCTGGACGTGCCCCGCGCGGACTATGTGGTGGCGCGCGGACCCTTCGAGGATGGCGCCGAGCGTGAGCTGCTGATCCGCCACGGGATCGACATCATCGTCGCCAAGAACAGCGGCGGCACAGCCACTTACGGCAAGATGGCGGCGGCGCGGGAGCTGGGGCTCGATGTGGTTCTGCTCCGCCGCCCGGATGTGCCGGAGGTGCCCGCCGTGGACGGGATCGACGCGGCGGTGGCCTGGCTGGAGGGCCTTGCCGCTCATCCCGCGCTCCGGGGCGAATAGACGAGCGGTGGCAAGCCGTTGCGCTCCACGATGCGGGTCGCGGGCGAGCCGATGATGACGCAGGTGGCCATGTCCGCCATGCCGCCCTCCGCCTCGGCGAGGGTCACGATGCGCATGTCTTCGTCGGGCCGTCC
>NCCY01000351.1 GCA_002279855.1 Rhizobiales bacterium 12-68-15 | reverse complement strand
CGCCGCCAGCCCCGCAGCCGTCACCAGATTGGGGTGCGGCGAAATCGGGCGATCCGGCAGGTCTGCGGCGGTCGCTTCGAGATCGTTTTCGCGGGTGAAGGCGACGGACATGAGGTGCGGACTCCGGATCGTTCGGTAAGGGGTTCGGAAAGGGGGAGTGCCGGTTCACGGCCGGCCTGTACCGAAACTGGGGATTTCGAGGCCGTCGCGCAAGATGCACGGGCGTCCCGTCTGCCGTCGGCCCGGTCCGGCGGTTGCAGGCACGGCGCGGCGGTTGAAGCGGGCGGCCGTGTCCTGCTAAAGCTTCGGGGCCCGTTGACCGGCGTGACGAAGGGAGCGGAATTGTCCCCCATGGCCCAGCTTCCGTCGTCTGTCCTGATGCCAAAGCCCGCCGCGCCGGGGCCTGACCATTTCCCCTACCTGCCCGCGCCTTATTTGCCTGCGGGCCGGGTTCCATCGGCCCTCCCCCTCCCCTGACTGCCGGTGCCCATGTTCCGCTTCCTCCACAGCAGCGACCTTCATCTGGGAAAGCGCTTCGGCAACATGCCGCCGGAACTGGCCGCCCGCCTGCGCGAGGCCCGGCACACGGTCATCCGTCGCCTCGCCACGCTGGCGCGGGCTGCTGCCGGGCAACCACGATTCCCTCCAGGCGACGCAAGTGTGGCAGGCGCTTGCGGCGGAGCGGCCGGACAATGTCGTGCTGGCGACCGAGGCCGCCCCCCTGCCCCTCGCCCCCGGTGTCGTCCTGCTGCCCGCGCCGTGCACCACCCGCCGGCCCGGCCGCGACCTCACCGACTGGATGGACGGCGCGGCCACGACGGACGGCACCCTCCGTGTCGGCCTCGCCCATGGCGCGATCTATGACTTCTCGGAGGAGTCCGCCGCCACCAACATCGTGCCGCCCAACCGCGCCGCGCGCTCGGGTCTCGACTATCTGGCGCTCGGCGACTGGCACGGCGCCATGATGGTGGACCCGCGCACCCATTACAGCGGCACGCCCGAGCCCGACCGGTTCAAGCATGACCGTCCGGGGCAGGCCCTGCTCGTCACCCTTCCCGCGGCAGGCGCGGTGCCCGAGGTCGTGCCGGTGGAGACCGGCGCCTTCCTGTGGCGCACCATGCCGCTTCATGTGCTGCCGCAGGACGATCCCGCCGCTTTGCTCGCCGGCCTGCTGCCCGCCGGCCTCCAGCGGCGGCAGGCCCTGACGCGCATCGCGGCCAGCGGGCGCACCAGCCTTGCCGGCCGCACCGCGCTGGCCGGCGCCATCGCGCAGGCAACCCCGGAATTTGCCTCGCTGGAGCTGGATGCGAGCGCTCTTGAGACCGAATGCGAGGCCGGCGACCTCGATCTGATCGACCGGGGCGGCGCCCTGCGCGAGGCGGCCGAGGCGCTGCGCGCCGAGAGCCTGGACACGGCGAAATCGGAGGCGGAGCGCGCGGTGGCGCGGGCGGCGCTCGGGCGGCTGTTCTCCTATTGCCAGAAGATCGCCTCATGAAGATCACCGCCCTGCGCTTCTACAACGTCAAGCGGTTCGCCCGGCAGGGGGTGGCCATCGAAGGCGTCAGCGACGGCGTCAACGTGCTCTGCGCGGCCAATGAATTCGGCAAGTCCACGAGCTTCGAGGCGCTGCACGCGCTGTTCTTCCTGCCCCATACCGGCGCCCCGCAGGAGGTGCGCCGGCTGCAGCCCTATAGCGGCGGACATCCGCTGATACAGGCGGACATCCGCGTGCCGGAAGGCTGCTTCCGGCTGACCAAGCAGTTCATCGGCGGCAAGCGGGCGACCGTCGAAAACCTCGATAGCGCGCGTCTCGTGGCGCAGGCGGACGAGGCCGAGCGCTTCATTGCCGGCCTTATCCGGGGCGGGACGGCGGGGCCTGCGGGCCTGCTCTGGGTCCGGCAGGGCATCACCGGGCTCGGCGACCGCGCCAAGAAGGAAGAGGAAGGCGAGCGGCAGGTCCGCGAGAGCCTGCTCGCCTCCGTGCAGGGCGAGGTGGAGGCCGTCACCGGCGGACGGCGCATGTCGGAGGTCATCGCCGCCTGCCGCGACGACCTCGCCCGTCTGGTGACGCAGACCGGCCGCCCCAAGACCGGCGGTCCCTATGCCGCCGCCCTTGAGGAGCAGGCCCGGCTTGCCGCCGAGGAGCAGCGCCTCGCGGCGGAGGTGACCGCCCTGCGCACCGCGCTCGACGCGCGGGCGATCGCGCAGAAGCGGCGCAGCGAGCTGGCGGACCCGGACGAGAAGGCGGCGCGCCGCAGCGCCGTCACCTCAGCCGAAGCCGCGCTGGAGCGCGCCCGCAGCCATGCGGACCTGCTGGCGGCAGCGGAGGCGCAGACCGAGCTGGCGCGCAGCCGCGCCGAGGCGGCACAGCGGGATCTCGACAGCTTCCAGACCGGGCAGGCCCGCAGCGAAACCCTGCGCCACCAGCATGGGACGGCGGTGCAGGCCCGTGACGACGCCCGCGCGCGCCGGGCGGCGGCGGCCGCCGCCATCGACGCGGCCATGGCCGAGACGCAGGCGGCCGAGACGCAGGAAGCGGAAACCCGCACCCTGCTCGCCCGGCTGGATGCGGCGCTGAGGGCACGCGACGCCTTCCAGCAGCTTGAGGCCTTGCGCACGCGGCTCGCCCGTGCCGAGGCGATGCGGGCGGAGATGGAGCAAGGCGCGGCCGCACTGGCGCTCCTGGACATTCCGGCCGATGCCGTCGAAACCCTTCAGCGGCTCGAAATCGACATTGCCCGCCTGCGCGCGAGCGAGGAGGCGGGGCTGCCCAGCGTGCTGGTGACCTATGCGGAGGGCGCCGCCCCCATCCTCATGGACGGCGCGCCGCTTCAGCCGGACACGGAGCGGCCGGTGCGGGACCGGGCGCGGTTCGAGATTGCGGGCATCGGCACCCTGACGGTGCGCGCGAACCGGACGGGTGTCGCCAGCCTCGGCGACGCCCGCCTGCGCGAAAGCGAGGCGCGGGCGAAGCGGAGCGAACTGGACCGCCTGCGCATCGAGCTTCGCCATCTCGCCCCGGAGGGACTGCCCGGGCTGCGGGAGGACATCGCCCGGCGCGCGGACCTTGCCCCCGATCTGCTGGAGCTGAAGGGCGATCTCGATGCGGTGCGCGCCGACCTCGCCACGGCGGACCAGCGCGTCGCGGCGGCCCGCAACGCGACGCGCGAACTCCAGCCGCTCCACCGCCATGCCGGCGATGCCCTCACCACGGCGGAAACCGGCCTTGCCGCCATCGAGCGCGACCTTGCGGCTGTGGACGCCATGCTCGGCCCGCCCGACGCCCGCAGCGCGCGGGCGCAGGCCCTCGCCGTCACCTGTCATGACCTGAAGGCCAGCTTCGAGGCCCTTGCCGCCCGCTCTGCCGCACTGCGCGCCACCGCTCCCGACCTGCCCTCGGCCGAGGCTGCGGTGCGGCGCGCGGTGTCCGTGGAGGACGCGGCGCGGGAGGAGGAAACCCGCCTCGACGTGCAGCTTGCCGACCTCAACGGCCAGATCCGCACGCGGGCGGATGATGCGGTGGAGGAAAAGTGGCGGGAGGTCAGCGAGGCCCTGACGGCGGCACAGGCGCGGGTGGCGGCCTTTGACAGCGAAATCGCCGTGCTCAACCGCCTCGGCGCCACCCTGCAGGAGACGCGGACTGCGGCACGGGATCTCTATCTCCAGCCGGTCATCGCGGAGTTGCGGCCACTGCTGCAACTGATGTTCGACGACGTCTCCATCGTCTTCGACGAGAAGACGCTGCTGCCCCAGACCATCCGCCGGAACGGACAGGACGAGGACATCGACCGCCTCAGCGGCGGCATGCGGGAGCAGCTTTCGGTGCTGACCCGCCTCGCCTTCGCCCGGCTGCTGGCACAGGACGGGCGCCCGGCGCCGGTCATCCTCGACGATGCGCTGGTCTATTCCGACGATGACCGGATCGAGCGCATGTTCGATGCGCTGCACCGGCAGTCGCGGGACCAGCAGATCATCGTCTTCTCCTGCCGCCAGCGGGCCTTCGCCAGGCTCGGCGGCCATGTCCTGCGCATGACCGACTGGCAGCCGGACGGGGTGTGACGGGGGCAGGTTCACGCGCCGATGCGCCAGGACAGCACAAGGGGTTCGCGCGCCAGTTCCGAAGCCCGATGCTTCCGCAAGGTCAGGGTGAGGCAAGCCAACGCTGATATCTTTCGGCCGCAGTCTGCGATGCGGAGCGAGAGATGACCATAAAGGACGTGATCAGCAGCGGGACATCGGGGATGCGGGCGCAGGCATCCAAAGCCGCCGCCAGTGCGGATACGGTCGCGAACGCCTCCACTGCGGGTCACAAGACGACCGATATCCAGATGGTGTCCTCGGCTTCCGGTGTCGGCGTGACACCCGTGCAGCGCCACTATGTGTCAAGCGCAGGCTCCGCATCCACAACCACGTCCCCGACCGACATGATGATTTCCGGCGACGGCTTCTTCATGGTTGCCGACGACACCGGCGAGATGCTGCTGACACGGGCCGGGAACTTCATTCATGATGGTGAAACCGGCGAACTGAAGAATGCTGCAGGCTATTCCCTTCTCGCCATCGATATCCGGGACGGCGGGCAAGCGGGAGACGCGGCCGGTGCGGCGGTCCCGGTGCGGATCACGGCGGAAGAGGCAGGATCGCTGCAGGTCTCCAGCGACGGCATCCTGTCCTATGCGGACGCGAACGGAGCGAGGCACGCGCTTTACCAGATTCCCGTTGCCACCGTGCCAAGCCCCGACGCGCTGACCCCGGTGTCGGGCAATGCCTACCGGCCCGGCGCGCGCGCGGGAGAGGTCACCACCGTCCTCAGCGGTGCGGACGGCGGGGGCACCATCCGCAGCGGGTATCTGGAAGGCTCCAACGGCAATGTCACCGTCGAGATGACCGACCTGCTCATTGCGCGGGCCGATTTCATCGCCAGCACCAAGGCGGTGCAGGTGGGCGTGGAGATGCTGGACGTGATCTTGAACATGAAGAAATAGGCGGCGGCTTTCCGTCCCGTGACGGGCGCCATCCGCCACAGTCCGCAGGCTGTACCCGAGCGGCGAAACACGGGACCTTTGCGAGGCCTTGAATTTCGACAATTATCGAAATAGCAATCAACCTGCGTCGGCGGGCGTCCCATCGTCTTGACCGTCCCTCCATGCCGCCCCGCTGCTCCCATGAGGTTTCTGCCGGATGACGATGCCTGACACCTTCACCGACGCGCTCGACCTCGCCCATTTCGACCGGCCGGATGCCGGGAAGCTGGTGCCGCCCGCCCCCATGACGCACAGGCCGCGCATCCTTCTGCTTTATGGCTCCCTGCGGGCGCGCTCCTATAGCCGCCTGCTGGTGGAGGAG
>NCCY01000001.1 GCA_002279855.1 Rhizobiales bacterium 12-68-15 | reverse complement strand
CCGGATCGAGATCGTGACGGCGAACGGGCGGCGGGTGCTTGTAGATCGCGATGTCGACGTCGAGGCTCTGATCCGGGTCGTGCAGGCACTGGAGCGGCTCCGCGTCGAGGTCAGGGTCAGATGTACCCGCAGGCGCCGATCCTGCTGTTCACGGTGCTGGCGATGCTGGCCGGAGCGCAGTCGTATCGTCAGGTCCATGCCTTCATCCGCGCCCACCTCAAGCGCCTGAACGCCGCGTTCGGGATATCGGTGCGAAAGGCTCCGGCCTACTCGACGGTGCGCTTCATCCTCCGCGGCCTGGACGCGGCCGCGGTCGAGACCGTGTTCCGCCAGCACGCGGCTGGATTGCCGACACCGGCGCACGACGAGTGGGACACGGCCAAGCCTGCTTGCGTGGCCATCGACGGCAAGACGCTGCGCGGCAGCTTTGACGCCTTCAACGACCGCAAGGCGGCCCATGTGCTGAGCGCCTTCGCCAGCGATGACCAGATCATCCTCGGCCACCTGGCGATCGACGATAAGAGCAACGAAATCCCCGCCGCCCAGGATTTGATCGCCACCCTCGGCCTGACCGGGCGCCTGTTCACCCTTGATGCCATGCACGCCCAAAAAAACCTTCGCCACCGCCCTGGAGACCGGTAACCATCTCCTGGTCCAACTCAAGGAGAACCAGCCCAATCTGGACGCCGACGTCCGCGCCATCGCCGACAGGCGCCAGCCCAGCGACACCGCCTCCTCGCGCGACATCGCCCGATCCCGCCAGGAGCAGCGCACCGTCGACGTCTTTCCCGTCGGCGACGCCCTCGCCAAAAGCGAATGGCAGCCCTTCATCAAGAACATCATCCGCGTCACGCGCCAGACCTGGCTCCGCCAAGCCGCCACCGGCCGGTGGACGCAACGCGCCGAGGTCTCCTTCTACGTCTCATCCGCCCAAGGCCTCGCCGCGCCCATCTGGGCCGAGATCATCCGCGGCCACTGGGGCATCGAGAACCGCAACCCCTATGTCCGCGACGTCTCCTGCAACGAGGATCGCAGCCGCATCCGCCACAACCCCGGCATCATGGCTCGCGCCAGAAGCTTCGCTCTCAACATCCTCCGACACAACGCCACCACCAACGTCGCTCAAGCCCTCTGGAACGGAGCACTCAGCCTCGATCTCATCCTCGCATACCGCGCTCTGTAATCAGCGCTGAACAGCCCTGCACTTCCGGCGCGGGATTTCATCGATGATGACAACGTATATACTGTATAAAGTGGAGTATAAGAAGTATATGCGAATGAGCGGAAGTGTCAATGAACCCGTTGCAAAATAGGTAGGGATTGGCGGCATGAAGCGTGGACGGCTCACGCAACCTCAAAGAACGCGTATTCCGGCCCGGTTGATCGTCGTGATCCCTTCCCGATGCAAACCAGCCGGTTCAGCCAAGACAGGTTGGGTTCTGATGCTTCAAAGCTTCCGGTCACGTAGTAATAGTAACTTTCAGGGTCAACGGCCTCTCCGCTCGAAACGCGTGCCAGTATCTCGGGGTCTCCCGCGCGTATGCCGGCATAGTGCAAGATGACCAAGCTTCCCTCGTCGGTCTTGAGCGGCAAGCGGACATCAATCTGCATGCAGGACTGATCATCATTGAGCGTGATCCAGTCGGTTCCACCCGGGAGAACCTCCCCCGACACGCGTCCTTCAAATCGACCGCCGGAAACGGGGGCAACTCGGCGATAGCCCCGTGGAGTCACACCCATATTATGGTGCGCGCCGACGCGAAGTTTGAGGTAAAATAGAGGTTTTAAGGAAATTTCGTTGCTCAAGAGGGCCTCCATGAAGGCTGGAACTGGCAGTGGGCGAGCTTTGTAGATCGCATTGGTATTTGGGCTCCGAAATTGGTGCGCGCGAGATGCCGTGGCCTAGAACTTCTGCGGTCCCCACTGCGTGGTTCGCTCCGGTCAGGAGCCGTGTTCACGCGGTGCGACCGGTAAAGTTCAGTGGTAAACCTGCTGAAGGCCACGGCATGGTGGCGAGCCTGCCGCTGCCGGACAGAGTAATATAGGCGGTACGCAGGTCATCCCCACCAAAGCAGATGTTGGTGGGGTAAGGATCAGGCATTGTCCATTGCCGGAGCAAAGTCCCGTCGGGACTGATCTCGCTGATGGCGCCGGATACGAGGGTCGCGACACAGATCACGCCGGCCTCATCCACGGCAAGGCTGTCGAACCGCTGGTAGCCTCCCAGCCCGGCGACAAGCCGGCCGCCGTGCGGTGAGGGCCAAGGTAGCTTGCGCACCACCCCCGGAGCCTGGATATCAAACGCCCAAAGCCGTGCCGTATCTGTTTCCGTTACATATAGAATCCGACCATCGGGAGACAGGCCAACCCCGTTTGGCGCCAGCAACGGTGCTGCAACGGTTGTGATGTGGGTGCCATCAATGGACGCATAGTACAATGCGCCATGGTCACGTTCATGCATTCGGACCTTGCCCATATCCGAAAAATAGAAGCCCCCATGGGTATCGAACACGATATCGTTGGGCCCGCGCAGCGGCTGCCCCTCACAGGACGTATAGAGGACCCGGATTGCTCCCGTGACGAGATCGACTCTCTCGATGCGTCCACCGGAATAATTGGACGCTTGGAGCGTCGGCCGGAGCACATCCCGCGTCTCCAGCCACTCAAAGCCACCATTGTTGCAGACATAAAGAGCGCCGTCCGGACCAAGCGCAGCTCCATTTGGCCCGCCGCCCGTTTCGGCGACAACGGCAACAGTACCGTCAGGATAGATTCGGGTGACAGTGCCGCGCGCAATCTCCACCAGCATGATGGAGCCGTCTGCACAAAATACCGGACCCTCCGGGAAGAGTAGTCCATGGGCAAGGATGTGTAGTTCAGGAGACTCCATCACGATTTCCTTCACAACCTTCGAATACGGAGTGAAACGCCGTATGGCCGGCGACATCGCCACTTACCCCAGAGCGATGCGGCCACCGGGGCCAAAACTCAACACTAGACCATCCAACCGAGATGAAAGACATTCTCCGAAGATTCAGGCATCGGGAAATGCTCTCGAATCCAATAGCTTCCGTGCCGTTGAGTCTTGACCCCGGAGGACCTAACGATGTCTGCCGCCGATACGACGGATTTGGCCTAGGCCGGGAGAAGCCCCAACTCGGCAGCCTTGATCTGCAGAGCGAGATACTTTGAATAGATGCGGCACTGGGAGAATGCGCCGCCTGTGAACCACAGGCCAGGCTGGCCAGTCCGCATCCACATGCTGCGGAGCTCCTGGGATTCGTCGAATCCCCAGATGCTGCCGACGCGCTTGGATACATCCTCCCCGAACAGCGTGCGCACGACGTGATCCAACCCTTTGTAGCCGGTCGCCAGAACCACAAGCTCGCCTGGTACGAGCCCTCCATCCCGCATGCGCACACCGGAGGCTTCAAACCCCTCGATGTCGTGGTACTGCAGCAGCCCAACCTCCTTGTTGGCGATGAGGTCGGAGCCGCCCACGTTGAAGTAATAACCGCCACCACGGGTCCGGAATTTCAGCGGCCAACCGAACTCGTCAAAGTCCAGTCGGAAGCCTGCCTCCTGCAATCTCTTGTGCAGAGGCGCATCGTACTCGCGCGCCTTCACCGTCAATAGCCGGTGTGACTGCTTCATTACTTCCAGCGGAATGGAGGCGCTGACCAGATCCCGGTCGATGATCGAAGGCCCCTTGCCGTAAAAGATGCCGTCATACAGCTGAGCGCTCGGCTCAATATTGATGACTTCCGTCGGGCTGCGCTGCACCATGGTGACATAGGCGCCATGGCCGTGCAGATCCTGGGTAATGTCGTGCGCGCTGGTGCCAGTGCCAAAGACGAAGACATTCCTGTCTTTGTACTCAGCCCCATTCCTAAAGGCGCTGGAATGCACGACGGCCCCGCTGAAATTCTCTAGCGTCGGAATTTTTGGAATGTTGGGCGTGCCGCTGACGCTGGTGGCCATGATGATGTGGCGCGGGCGCATCACCCTCTGCGAGCCGTCATCCAGACGCAAGCGAGCCGACCAGTGGGCGGCCGCCTCGTCATAGGTCGCGCCTTCGAACTGGGTGCGCGTCCAAAAATTTATGTCCAACGCTTCGACGTAAAGTTCCAGCCAATTGGCGATCTTGTCTTTGGCGATGTAGTTCGGCCAGGTCGAAGGAAACGGCAGATATGCCAGATGATTGCTGGGCGTCTTGTTGTGCAGCTTCAGCGAGTGGTAGCGATTGCGCCAGTTGTCGCCTATGCGCGCCATGCGATCCACCACCAGCGCATCAATCCCCTGCGCCTTGAGTGCGGCAGCTGCGCTCAGGCCGGAGTGCCCTCCTCCAACGATCAGGACAACGGGATCGCGGTCGGCAAACCGCCGTTCCTCCTCTCGTCTGTCCAGCCAGTTCGGACCATGCCAATCCCGCTCGAAAGGCGGTTCCTCCCGACTCAGGCGAACGGTTTCCTCATCATGCCCACCGATGCTCTGCAGCGCAGTCAGCAGGGTCCAGGCCCGGGGGACGGAATCCACCGCGTCGGCGCGCTTGATGCGCACCACCCCCTCACCGTGCCCCACAGCCGTCTCGAAACGCAAGATCGCTTCGACCACCGCGTCACCCGCCCGCTCGGCAAATGTCGGGGCGGCACGCTCCTCGTCGATCCGGAAATCCCGGGCACCACTTTCGCGGGCAGCATCGAGCAAGGCAGGCGCGATCGCATCTTTCTCGCTGATCGTGCCCAGGGTCCATCGCAACGCTACGATGTCACGCCAATGAGCATCGTGACGGAACAGTATCCGTACCGCGTCGAGATCGCCGGATCGCATCGCTGAGTTCAGTCCGGTGAGCCAGGCCTGAACGATCTGCTCTGGTGCCTGGTCCAATGACGGCGTGTAGAGGTTATTCATGTTTCCTCCGTTCTTTTAGCTGCGTGGCCAGGAAGCCTGGATTCTGATGAACATCAGAATCCTTGCAGCGCAAGGGTGCTGATAAATTTTGTGTTCTGGAATGCCTGGAGCCCCTCCAGCCCGCCCTCGCTACCGAAGCCGCTCTCCTTCACACCGCCGAATGGCGTTTCGGGCAAGGAGACCGTCCAGTGGTTGAGGATCACGTTTCCGGCCTCTATCGCTTCAGCGACCGCATGAGCGCGGCGCACATCGTTTGTCATCGCATAGGCGGCAAGGCCGAACGGCAGGCGGTTGGCGCTCAAAATTGCTTCGTCGAAGGTCTCGAACGGCCGGGCAATGGCGAGCGGGCCGAAGGGCTCCACATTCGCGGCCATGCAGTCGTCGCTGAAATCGGTGAGCAAGGTCGGCCGGTAGAAGAAGCCGGCATTGCAGCAACGCTCACCTCCGGCGGAAAGGCGGATTCCGCGGTGGCGCGCATCCGCCACGAACTCCTCCATAGCTTCCACGCGGCGCGCATTGGCGAGCGGCCCCATACCCGTTGCCGGATCGAAACCATCGCCCACCGTGATGGCCTTCGCCGTTTCCTCGAATGCGCGGGCGAAGCGCTCATAGATGCCGGCCTGCACGTAGAATCGGGTGGGCGAGGTACAGACCTGTCCGGCATTGCGGTACTTGGCGGTTGCGGCGGCTACGCCGACCTTCTCCGCGTCCACGTCGTCGAACACGATCACTGGTGCGTGGCCGCCAAGCTCCAGGGTCATGCGCTTCATGCTCTGCACCGCCTGACTGGCGAGCAGCTTGCCGATGGCGGTGGAACCGGTGAATGTGATGCCGCGAATCACCGGCGACGACAGGAGCTTGCCGGAGATCATGGCGGGATGGCCGAACACCATGCTGAGCACGCCCGCCGGCAGGCCCGCCTCCTCCAGCATGCCCGCGATGGCGAGCGCGGTGGCGGGGGTCTCCTCCGAGGGTTTGACGATGACCGAACAGCCCGCCGCCAGCGCCCCGCCGATCTTCCGCGACGGAGTGATGGCGGGTGCGTTCCAGGGGGAGAAGGCGGCAATGGGACCGACGGGCTCCCGCACGCTCATCTGGCGCGTGCCCTCCGCCCGCGACGGGATGATCCGCCCGTAAGAGCGCTTGCCCTCTTCTGCATACCACTCGAACATGCCGGCGGCCTGTTCCACCTCAAGACGCGCTTGAGCGAGGGGCTTGCCCAACTCGCTGGTGACGAGAAAGGCAAGGTACTCTCGCCGTTCGCGCATGAGGTCGGCGGTGCACTTCAGTACCTTGGCCCGATCCACTGCGGAAACCCGCCGCCAGACGGAAAAGCCCACGTCGGCAGCGGCCAGCGCCTCGTCCAGGTCGGCTTCGGTCGCGAGAGGCAAGTCCGCGAGGCGCGCACCCGTGGCCGGGTTCAGCACCGGCTCGGTCGTCCGCCCGCCTCCTTTGACTTGGCGGCCGGCGACAACGAGATGCAGTTCGGGATAGGCGAAAGCCATGGCGAGACGTCCTAGTCACAGTCGAGGAAAGCCGCAGGCGGCAGAAGCACGTTGGCGATATCGGCACAGGCGGGGTGACGGAGCGCACGTACCCGCCGAGTGCAGACCACGAGCAGCAGGTGTGCACTTCGCGCCCGTGGAGGAAGGCGTGGCGCAGGGCCGGAACCTCATGGGCAGACGGGCTCACTGAACCGCGTCCGCTGGTAGCGCGGCCAGTTCCAAAAGAGAAGAGACATCCGCGCTCTCCTCCACGGCAAGCAGTTCCACAAGGAGGCGCTCCGCCGCCTCCGTCCCGAGCACGGGCGCGACGAGGCTGCTGAACTTGCCGTGCAGCCCCGCATCATCGAAGGGCACGAGGCGCGAGCCGAGCGCCTCTTTTGCCTCTCGCACGAGGGTGCCGCCCAGCGTGCGCACCGTCACCCGGGCCGGACGAAAGTCGGGATAAAGCCTGTCAAGATCCGGATCGACCCGAACGGAGACCCTCGCGCCGATCGCGGCCAGCGCCGGACTCTGCCGCACCTGCGGCGTGAAATCGGACAAGGTGATAGCACCGCGGGCGAGGCCCAGCGCCATGATGAAGGGAAAGGAGAGCTGGGCGCTGGCGAAATCGCTCCAGCCGGTATCGCCGTGCTTGGCGGCGATGGCGTAGGTCTCGACCTCAATGGCCTCCACTATATCCGCATTCAAGCCGTGCTCGGCGACGAGGCCCATCAGTGCCTCCACGGCCGGCTGGATATGACGGCAGCAGGCGTAGGGCTTGATGTAGCAGTCGGTGATACCGAATGGCGCGGCGGGAGGAAGCGTGAGCCGCCGCGCCCGCGCGTCGCGACCGAAGGCGAAGGCCTGGAAAAAGCCGTCCGCTGCCTCGAGCACATCCGGTGGCCCGCCAACGCCCCCGGCCGCGAGCAGCGTCGCGATCAGCCCCTCGCGGGCGGCGTGGCCAGCGTGCAGGCGCTTCACGTCCCCACCCCCGCCGAGAAAGGCAAACAGGCCGCCGGCGCCGCTGGCGGCGAGACCGAGGGCGTGGCCGAGACCAGCCTCGTCCAGGCCTGCGAGGCGGCCGACAGCCATCGCGGCTCCCAGCGGCCCTACACAGCCGGTCGGGTGGAAGCCGCGCTGCCGGAGGTCCGGATGGCAGGTCCGAGCCACCGCCGTCACCGTCTCGTAGCCAGCCACCAGCGCTTCCAGCAGGCGCACGCCGGATACCTGCCGGCCATGGGCATGGACGAGCAACGCAGGCACCACGGCAACGCCAGGATGCACGGAGCCCTGGCGATAGCCGTCATCAAGCTCGATTCCATGGGCACCCGTGCCGCCCAGATGAGCGGCGTCAAGCGCATCTACCCGACGCGTTCGGCCGGGGACGGGAACAGCACCAGCCGGCCTCACCGCAGCCAGCACGCCGTCGAGCCGTGCCGCCACGTCGCCGGCGCAGCCCGCCACCATGACGCCGACGGTATCGAGCAGGTGCCGGCACGCGGCGTGTCTCACCTCGTCGTCGAGGTCGTGCCACGACAGGCCGGCGACAAAGGAGAGAAGGGCGCGCGTCTCGCCAGTGGGAGGTATCGTGGGGGCAGCATCCACCATGGCGCGGTTCAGACCTTGGTGGCTTCGATGAGACGGATCATGGC
This sequence comes from Rhizobiales bacterium 12-68-15, assembly GCA_002279855.1. Lineage (GTDB taxonomy): Bacteria > Pseudomonadota > Alphaproteobacteria > Rhizobiales > Xanthobacteraceae > Aquabacter. The sequence continues at coordinate 36,286 of NCCY01000001.1, read as the reverse complement.
GGGATAGTAGGCACGCCCGTACCCGGCCTTGCTGGTCGCCTCCAACATCTCCCGGGTGTGCTTCGCTGCCTGTGCGTCGATGCCTCCCTGGCTCGCCAGCTCGAGGGCCAGCTTTATGTCCTTGATGGCGTAGTCGGTCGGGAATGTCTGCTCTGGGAACGTATCGGGTACCAGCGATTTGAGGCCCGGCGTACGCAGGGCGAAGCTGTCGGCGGAGCCCTTGGACATCACGTCGAACAGCAGCGCGCCATCGACCCCGGCGGCGCGGCCGATGGCGAGGGCCTCGGCCAGCGCGTTGACGGTCATGAAGACCACCATATTGTTGAGAACCTTCACCACTTGCCCGCTGCCGATACCGCCGCAATGGGTGATGTCCGTGCCCATGGTGGCGAGGAACGGGCGCACCGCCCCGAATACCTCCGGCGTGCCGCCGACCATGATGGAGAGCGTGCCGTCCTTCGCCGCCTGCCGCATACGGGCGACGGGAGCATCCACGAAAGTAATGCCATGGGCTGCCATGCGCTCGGCGAGCTCGCGGGTAAGCTTCACCGGGCTGGTGCTCATGTCCACCACGGTGTGCACCCGGCCCTTGGCGGCGGCGATGCCGCCAAGGCCGAAACACACCTCCTCCACCTGCGCGCCGCTGGGCAGGGAGAGAAAAATCACGTCCGCCGCCCGCGCCACGCCAGCGATGGTGTCGGCCGGTTTGAGACCGATGGCAGTCAAACGCTCAATCGGTTCGCGCTTCAAATCAGTGCCGGTGACGGGCAGTGGGCTCTTGCGGACGAGGTTGGCGCACATGGGCTCACCCATGACGCCGAGGCCGATGAAGCCGAGGCTCCCGATTGCCTTCATGTCACGTACTCCTTGGGAAATATTCGGACCCTGGCGATCGATCAATGCGGCGAAATCCACAGGCCACGTCTTCCCGAAGCCGCCTCTTGAACACGCCACCTTATTCAACATTATCGTTGAACATTAGCTCGACCATCGACCAGTACTGGGTTCTGCAGAATGCTTGGGCCAAAACGCAACGAACTGCCATCCCGTCGATCCAAAAGCGCTTCAGCCACGCCCTGTCTGGAAACACCCAGAAATTCAACGACGCCCGCGCCGTCGCGCTCTGGCACTCCGAAGTTCGAAGAATGGCGCTGCCCGGTCTTCTTCCCGCATCCCGATGCACCGTCTTTCTTGTTCCATCGGGAGTACGTTCCCATGGATAGAACAAGAGAGCCCAAGCTCGGCACCGGGAGATAGTCCATCAATTCTGGGAATGCTGGACCAGCGGGCACTCGCTTTCGGACAGCGGCCTGAAGGCATCCGAGCCGGAAATCTTGTCGACCACCTTGTAATAATCGTAAGGCCCCTTGGATTCGGCCGGCGACTTCACCCGCATGAGATACATGTCATGCAAGACGCGACCATCGGGCCGAATTTCCACATTGGCATTGTATGCGTCGTTGACTGGCGTCTGCCGCATCTTCCGGGCCACCACGCGTGGATCGACGGATCCGCTCGCCTTCACTGCCTTCAGATAGTGCTTCACGCCGCTATAGACGCCCGCATGAATCATGGTGGGCATCCGTCCGTTCATCTGTGCGCCAAACCGCGACGAGAACTTGCGGGTCTCCTCCGTCAGGTCCCAATAGAATGACGTCGTCAGCAGGAGGCCCTTGGCATTTTTCAGACCCATCGCATGCACATCAGACAGGAAGATAAGAAGGCCAGCAAAATTTTGCCCTCCATCAAGGAGGCCAAATTCCTGGCCCTGCTTCACGGCATTGACGGTATCCGCGCCTGCATTTGCAAGGCCGATGATCTTTGCCCGAGAGGCTTGCGCCTGCAGAAGGAATGAGGAAAAGTCTTGCGTTCCCGTCGGATGCTTGACCGAGCCAACCACCTTGCCCCCAGCCTTTTCGATGAACTTGGTCGCCTCCTTCTGAAGGGCATGGCCGAAGACGTAGTCAGCAGTGATAAAGAACCATGTATCACCACCCTGTTTTACGACAGCGTTTGCCGTTCCGTTTGCCAGCGCGTAGGTGTCGTAGGTAAATTGGAAGGTCGTCAGGCCACAACCCTTTCCGGTGAGCTCGGTCGACGCAACACCGGCCGCTATGAAGATCGTGTCATTGGCTTTGGTCACTTCGTTGATCGCAAGGCCCGCTGCGGACGAGGCACCATCGGCGATGACATTGAACCCGTCCACCGCGATGCCCTTGCGGGCCGCTGCCGCGGCAATGTCGGGCTTGTTCTGATGGTCGATGCCAACCACTTCGATCTTGCGGCCGTTGATCTCTCCCCCGAACTCCTCAACAGCGAGACGAGCCGCGACAACGGAGCCTAGCCCTCCGACTTCAGAGTAGATGCCGCTCTGATCGTTCATCACAGCGATGCGAATTGGCTTTGTATCTTGCTCTGCCGCCCTAAGTGGTGATGCCATGAGCAGAGCTGATATGGCGACAACACAATGCATCGTACGCATTCTTTCCTCCAGTGTTTATTATTATGTACAGGGTATATCTCAGTGCACGCTAGAATCGAATTCTGAATACATGAGTTTGAAAGGCGCGTGAATGCGCGGCATTTGCTATTCGGCAGCCACCGCCTGTTGCGCCCGCTGGTCGAAGCGGCGGTCGAAGACATGCTCCGCGATACGGTTTTTCAGGATCTCGACCGAGCCGCCGGCAATCATCCAGCCACGGGTGCGGCGCATGCAGTATTCGGCCAGAGCCTCCTGGCTGTAACCGATTCCGCCCATGATCTGCACCGCCTCGTTCGCCACATCGAAGCCGGCAAGATTGCAGGCTGCCTTGGCGATGGCGGTCTCGTATGGGTCCGGAAGGCCATCCTCTCCTGCATTGGTAGCGGCGCGATAAAGCAGAAGTTGTGCACTCTCGAGCTTCAACGCCATGTCAGCGAACTTCCACTGGAGCCCCTGGAATTCACACAGGGCGCGACCGAACTGGCGCCGCGTCATCGCATGGTCACGGGCGAGGTTGAAGGCGTAGCGACCAAGGGCGAGGGCACGAGAGGAATTGCCGAGGCGCTCCACATTGAAGCCAGAGATTTGCTTCTTGAACCCACCGGGGCCGAGCAGCAGATTGGCTTTGGGGACGCGGCAGTCCTCGAAATAGAGCTGACACCACTCCTCCCCGCTCATGAAGGGCGAGGGCTGGCCAATGGAGAAGCCCGGCATGCCGCGCTCCAGGAGAACCGAGCCAATGCCCTTCACGCCGGGCCCGAAGCGCACATACACGAGGAACAGGTCGGCATCGGGGCTGTGAGTGGAGAACACCTTCGTGCCGTTGACGATATAGCTGTCGCCATCCTCGCGCGCCGTGGTGCGCAACTCAGTCAGGGCGGAGCCGGCGTCTGGCTCCGTCATGCCGAGGCTGATGACCTTGCGCCCCTCCAAGAGATCGGGCATGAAGCGGCGCTTCTGCTCAGCGCTGGCATATTCTGCGAAGGTGCGGATCGGGCCGAAATTTCCAGCCTGCACCACGTCGGCGCTGCGCGGGCATACGGCTGCGATCTGCTCAATGGCGATGACCGCGTCCATGAGGGTACCCCCCTGGCCGCCGTCCCCCTGCGGAATGGTGATACCGAGCAAGCCCAGTCCAGCCAGTTCCCGAGCCACATCCAAGGGAAAGCGCGGGTCATGGGCACGCTTGAGAGCCCCCTCACGCAGGTTGTTTTCCGCGAACCGCCGCACAGAATCGGCAAACAACTGCTGCTCTTCGGTCATTGCGAATTTCATCTAGGTGTATCCAATGTCTCAATCTGTCCAGTAACTTTCCGCGGAGGGTTTGCCGCACCAACAACGCACGACGGATCGATCACGCAACATTCCCGTTGCCGCCAACGTTGTCGGGGGCGTTCCGGCGGGGATGCCGGGTCGCCAGCGCGGAATGGAGTCGGTGCACTGATAAGCCTGGAACGGCGCGAAAGCACTCCACCGTTGCGGCTTAGCTCAATCCTCCCTGCGACCCGCTCCGGATCAGCGTGTTGCTGGGGCTCGCCGGGCTGCGTCACGGGGAAGGTTGCCCCGCAGTGAAAGGACTTAACACTTCAAAGATATCATAGAAGCATGACTTTTTATCATGTTTCCAGCAGAGCTTTCCAAATCGGTAGAGCTGCGGCTGAGGTCCATCACCGGAGGGCAATTGCGTCTATCGCCCGCTCAGGCAGGTCTCCGGGTTGAACAAAACTTTTCGCGAGTGCGCCGGCCAGCCCTCTTTGGAGCGGACATCAGCGATCCTTGCCGGCCTCCTTGACCAGCCAGTTGCGGAAATTGCGCAGGCGACGGCGGTTGCCCATGGCCTCCGGGATCACGAAATAATAGCCGAGGTCTCGCTTGACCGAGTGGGGATAGGGGCAAACAAGGCTGCGGTTGTCGAGTTCCGTCTTCAGCATGGTTGGCTGGCCCATGGCAATGCCGAGCCCGTCCACGGCCGCCTGATAGGTGAGCAGCGAACTCGGGAAGATCGTCGGCTGCTCCTCCTTCGGCATGACGAGGCCGAGGGAGGCGAACCAATGATCCCAGTCGCGGCGGCGATAATGGGAATGCAGGACCGGATACCGCAGGAGATCCAGCGGTCTCTCGATGGGCGGCCCGGTTTCCAGGAGCTTCGGGCTGCACACGGGCTCGAATGAATCTCCGAACAGGAGCGTTACTTGCATACCTGGCCAGTCACCGTTGCCCAATTGGATGGCGGCATCCACCCGGTGGCGGGTGAAGTCCACCGGAACCACGCTGGAATTGATTCGGATCTGCACCTCGGGATGGAGCGCCTGGAACTCTGGGAGGCGGCGCATCAGCCACTTGGCCATGAAGGTCTGGTAAACTTGGAGGCGCAGCGGTTCGCGCTCGGAGGTTTGGGTGAGCCGGTCGGTGGCGTCCACGATGGCCTGGAAAGCAGGTCCCACCTCGGCCAGATACTGCACCCCGTTCGGAGTGAGCCTCAAACCCGGGCGCTCGCGCAAAAAAAGGCGCAACCCCAGAAAATGCTCCAAGACAGCAACCTGCCGGCTCACGGCGGATTGGCTGACGCTGAGTTCCTCTGCCGCCCGGGTGAAACTGCAATGCCGCGCCGCACACACAAATACATGCAGCGGATTCAAGGGCGGTAAACGGGCGCTCATGTAACTACATTACTAAATCTCATGATGGGCCGACAAGTAGGAAGTTGCTCTCGCCCGGCAAGACCGAAAAAAGACGGGAACACTCAAGCTGGCATCGGCATGCCCGTCACCTTCTGCGAACATGACGCCTTCGGCAGGGTCGCCAAGGCAGAAGAACCGGCGGCTTGGCCGCTTTCCATGAAACCCGGTGTCGGGCGCCCCCGCATCCGTCACCCAAGCAGTGTGTATCATGATCTCCCTGCCCGCCATCTCCACTTCAGCGCCCCATTGGGCCCAGGCCCTTCTGCATCCGCGCTCCGTCGCCCTCGTCGGCATCTCGGACGATATGACGAAGACGGCGGCGCGCCCGCTCGCCTTTCTGCGCCGGGCGGGTTTCGCCGGCCGCATCTATCCGGTGAACCCCTCTCGCGCAACGGTGCAGGGCGAGCCCGCCTTTCCCTCATTGTCGGCATTGCCGGAGGTGCCGGACCACGCCTTCATCCTCACCGGCACGCAGGCGGCCATAACCACCGTGGAGGAATGCGGGCGGCTCGGAATTCCGGTGGCGACGATCCTGGCCGGCGGTTTCTCGGAAGCGGGGCCGGAAGGCGCTGTCAACGAGATGTGGCTGAAGGAGGTGGCGCGGCGCCACGGCGTGCGGGTACTCGGCCCCTCCAGCATCGGCGTCGCCAACCTGAAGGAAAAGCTGATTCTCACCGCCAACGCTGCCTTCGCCGAACCCAACCTGCCCGTGGGCTCCGTCTTTGTCGGGTCACACTCCGGCAGCCTCATCGGCGCGCTCCTCTCGCGTGGCAAGGCACGCGGTGTTGGCTTCGCGGGATTGGTCTCGGTTGGGGCGGAAAGCGACCTCTCCATGGGCGAGATCTGCGCCGCGACCCTCGATGATCCCGAGATTACCGGCTACCTGCTTTTCATCGAGACCATGCGCCATGCTGACACGTTGCAGGCCTTTGCTCTCCAGGCGGCGCAGCGGGGCAAGCCGGTCGCCGCGTACAAGCTAGGTCGTTCGCCAGAGGCGGCGGAACTTGCCGTGTCCCACACCGGCGCCCTCGCCGGTGCAGACGACATTGCCGACACCTTCCTGCGCGAATGCGGCATCGCCCGGGTCGAGTCCTTCGAGGGGCTCATCGACATCTTGCCCCTGCTCCAGCGATTACCGTCCAGCCCTCGCCACCGCGCGCCGACCGTCGGGGTGGTGACCACCACAGGCGGAGGCGCCGCCATGGTCGTGGACCAGCTTGCAATCCGTGGCGTGTCCGTGGTCGCACCTTCGGACGCGACCCGGGAGCGGCTCGCTGCGGCGGGCGTGGATGGCGGGCACGGCCGCATCGTCGACTTGACTCTCGCGGGCACCCGTTACGACGTCATGAAAGCGACCCTTGACGTGATGCTCAAGGCGCCGGAGTTCGACCTGGTGCTGGCGACGGTGGGCTCCTCCGCCCGCTTTCAGCCAGATCTGGCGGTCAAGCCACTGGTGGATACCGCTCGCACGCACGAACGCCCCTTCGCCGCCTTCGTCGTACCCGACGCGCCGAATGCCCTCCTGCACCTCGCCGCGGCCGGCATCCCGAATTTCCGGTCGCCGGAAACCTGCGGGGATGTCATCGCCGCCGCCTTCTCCCGCCGCCCTCCTCGGCCGGACCTGCCTTTGCTGGAGCCGTCTTACGCCACTTCTGGTCCCGCGCGCATGCTCGATGAGGCGGAGGCCTACGATCTCTTTCGTTCCGTCGGCATCACCCACGCGCCGGTCGCGCTCGTGGCACCGGGCACCGACATTCCGGAGCTGCCCTTCCCCTATCCCGTCGTGGCGAAGGTGCTCGACGCCAACATTGCGCACAAGACAGACGTCGGCGGTGTCGTGCTAGGCATCCAGGACCAGGCGGCCCTTGCCCGCGCCATCGAAGACATCCGCCGAACGGTGGAGGCACGCCGGCCCGGCACGAGCGTTTCGCGCATCCTGGTGCAGCCCATGCAGCGAGGCCTAGGTGAGGCGTTGATCGGCCTGCGGCGGGACCCGCAGGTGGGGCCGATCGTGATTCTCGCAGCGGGCGGTGTCTTCACCGAACTCTACCACGACCGCGCCCTCCGGCTCGCCCCGGTGGATCGTGACGGTGCTCGCGCCATGATCCAGGAGGTGCGGGCGATGAAGATCTTCGCGGGCTATCGAGGCAAGCCCAGGGGTGACCTGGACGCTCTGACGGACGCCATTGTCGCGGTCTCTCGCCTTGCCGCTCTGAGGGACCAAGTGGTGCTGGACGCCGAGATCAACCCCGTCCTCATACTGCCTGAGGGCGAGGGCGTGGTCGCCGTGGACGCACTCGTGCGTGTCGCGGAGTACGCCCGATGACCTCTTCAGCGCCTGCCGCCGAGCCCCGCCCCGCGGTCCGCACCGAGCGGGAGGGGGCCGTCGCCGTCATTCTCATCGACAATCCACCGGTGAATGCCGGCTCCCTAGCGGTGCGCGAAGGGCTACTTGCAGCCTTGACCGCGGTAGCGTCTGACCCCTCGGTTGCGGCCGTTGTGATCATGGGTGACGGCCGCTCCTTCATTTCCGGCTCCGATCTAAAGGAGTTCGACCTGCCACTGGCCGAGCCTCAGTTGCCGGCGGTAATCCGCGCCGTCGAGGACTGCCCGAAGACGGTGGTGGCAGCGTTGCACGGTGCAGCGCTAGGCGGTGGTTTCGAGCTGGCCCTCGGCTGCGACGCTCGCATCGCAACCGCCGCCACGGTGGTGGCCCTGCCCGAGGCAACGCTGGGCATGATCCCCGGCGCTGGCGGCACCCAGCGCCTGCCCCGCATGGTCGGCACCACCCTCGCCATCGATCTCGTGTGCTCCGGCCGCCGCGTTGAAGCCGAAGAGGCTTTGCGCTACGGCATGATCGATCAGGTGGCGAAGGGCAACCTGCGCGCGGCCGCCACGGCCCTTGCACTTACCCTCACCGGTCGCAAGAGCTTGGTGATTGAGCGTGCCGTACCCGACGACGGCGCCGACGAGGAGGTGGCCGCCGCAACGGCCCTTAAGGCCGGCCGCAACCTTCCCCACATTGCTGCTGCGATCCGGCACGTGCGCGCCGCCCGCAGCGTGCCAGCCGCACGGGCATTGGCCGACGAGCGAGCCGACTTTCAACGCTTGAGGGTTTCACCCGAGGCAAAGGCGATCCGCCACCTCTTCTTCGCAGAGCGCGAAGCCGCCCGCGGCGGTGGCCTCAACAAAGTGCCGCCGCGTCCCCTCGCCCGTTTCGGTGTGGTGGGCGCGGGCACCATGGGCGCGGGCATCGCGCTGGCCGCCCTCCAGACGGATCTATCCGTGGTGCTGGTCGAGCGAGACCCGGCGGCGCTCCAACGGGGTCTTACCACCATCAAAGCCCAAATCGCCCGGCGTGTGGAAACCGGACGCCTGACCGAAGCGGATGTGAACGCTATGAGCGCCCGCCTGACGGCGGGCCTCGACCTCGGCACCCTTGCAGACTGTGACCTCATCGCAGAGGCCGTGGTCGAAGACCTCGCCGTGAAGACAGCGGTGTTCCGCACCCTTGATGGCCTCGCCAAGCCCGGCGCGGTCTTGGCCTCCAACACCTCCTATCTCAATCTGGACGCCATCGCCGCCGCGACGGGTCGGCCGCAGGACGTGATCGGCCTGCATTTCTTCAGCCCCGCCCATGTGATGCGTCTGCTGGAAGTAGTGCGCGGCAAGGACAGCGCTGAAGACGCCCTCGCCACGGGTCTTGCCCTGGCGAACCGGCTCGGCAAGCAGCCGGTGGTGGCCGGCAATCGGTTCGGCTTCATCGGCAACCGCCTTTATGCCGCCTATCGTCGCCACTGCGAGTTCATGCTCGAGGAGGGGGCCCTTCCGCAGGACGTGGACAAGGCCCTGGAAGCCTTCGGCTTCGCCATGGGGCCGTTCGCCGTGGCCGATCTCTCCGGCCTCGACATTGCCTGGCGCATGCGCCTGCAGCAGGCCTCCACCCGCGACCCGGCCGCGCGTTACGTCACCATCCCGGACCTGCTGTGCGAAATGGGACGGCTCGGTCGCAAGACCGGAGCCGGCTATTATCGCTATAAGGATGGCCCCGCGCGCGGTGCGCCCGATCCGGAGGTGGAAGCCATCATTCTGGCCGCCTCGGCGGACGCTGGGCGCACGCGCCATTCCTTCACCGCCGAGGAAATCGTTCGCCGGGCGCTGCTCGCTCTGGCCAACGAGGCGGCCGTTGCCCTTGCCGATGGCGCCGCGATGAATGCGGACGACATCGACGTGGTTCTGGTGAACGGCTACGGCTTTCCGCGCTGGGCGGGTGGCCCGGTTCACTGGGCGCGGAACGAGGACCCCGGGCGGCTCATCAGCGACTGCGATTCGCTCGTGACCCTCGCCGGCCCCGGCACCCGTCGCGGGGACCTGTCCCTTCTCCTCAGGCCGCCCTCTGCCCGGGGGCCCGTCCGGGCCAGAGGCTAGGGGCCGCCATTCGAAGCGAGGCCCCGCCGCGCGGCTGCTGCAACGATGTCTCAAGAAAAATCATATCTTCAGAGCGAGAGAACGTCCCATGTTCAACAAACACGCCAGCGACCGCGTTGACTGTGGCGACGACCATTGGTGCGATGTCCTGATTGTCGGGTCCGGTGCCGGCGGACTGGCCACAGCCATCACCGCACGGATGGCCGGCCTGGATGTCCTCGTGGTGGAGAAGGCGCCGGTCTTTGGCGGCACGACGGCCGTCTCGGGCGGCTATGTCTGGATTCCGGGCAACTCATTGGCGGCGAAGGCGGGTGTTGAAGATGATATCGACAATTGCCGTCGCTATCTGCAAGCCGAGCTGGGAAATGCCTATGATGAGGCGTTGATCGAGACATATCTCGCGCGTGGACTGGAGATGATCGACTTCTTCATGAACGAGGTCGGCATCCCCTTCATCAGCACAAAAATGCCAGACTACCATTCGAATCAACCGGGTGCCTTGACATATGGGCGCTCGCTGCAAGTCGAGCCGGTCAATGCTCGGATCCTCGGTGCCGAGCTGCGGCGCCTGCGGCCACTGCCACGCGAGCTCTCCCTCTTCGGCATGGGTATCTCGTCAGGATCGGACCTGAGCCACTTCTACAAGGTTGGCCGATCGGTTCGCTCGACCATCCGGGTCGCAAGCCTGCTGCTCAAATACGGTTACGACACCGTTCGCTACGGCAGGGGGCAAACGCTCGTCAACGGCAATGCCCTGGTGGCCCGCCTTGCCAGCGCCCTGTTTCGCCTGCGCACACCCCTGTGGACGTTCGCACCCGCCACCGAGCTCATTCTCGAAAACGGCCGGGTCACGGGGGCGATCGTCAATCGCAACGGACGCCTTGTCCGGGTCAGGACGCGGCGGGCCGTGGTGCTTTCCAGTGGCGGCTTCGCCCAGAATACGGAACGCCGGTCGAAGATCTATTCCCATCCTGCGCTGGAGGGTGAGCACATCTCGCTGACCGCGCCCGGCAATGTGGGCGACGGCGCGCGCATGGCGGAGTCGGCGGGGGGCTATGTCACATCGGACATTCCAAATGCCGGAGCCTGGATGCCGATTTCCCGCGTTCCCCACCCGGATGGGACGGTCGGAGCTATCATCCACTCGGTCAATCAGGGCAAGCCCGGAGTAATCGCCGTGCTACGGAATGGACGCCGGTTTGCCGACGAGAGCATGTCTTACCATGATCTGGTCGCGCGCATGATTGCCTCTCCGGAGAGCGGCCGCCCCACCGGGGCCTTCCTGATCTGCGACCACAATGCCTTCTCGAAATATGGCCTCGGCTATGCGAAGCCCTTCCTATCGACCAGAGCATTGATCGACGCCGGCTACCTCTACAAGGCGGAGTCGATTGCAGCGATCGCATCGCAGATCGGGGTTGATCCGGACGAGCTCGGCAAAACGGTCGCGAACTACAACGAGAACGCCATGAGCGGGAAGGATTCGGAGTTCGGCAAAGGCACGACGACCTACGGATATTACCTCGGCGATGCGAGCAACCCTCACAACCCGAATGTGGCGCCCCTCACCAAAGCGCCTTTCTACGCGGTGTGGGTTTATGCTGGCGACATCGGAAACTTTGCCGGCCTGAAGGCCGATCAGTATTCACGTGTCCTGACGCCGGGCGGCTCCGTGGTGTCCGGGCTCTATGTCGTCGGCAACGACAGGGCCAGCATCTTCTGCGGCCGCTACCCAGGCGGCGGAGCACTGATCGGACCAGCCATGACGTTTGGTTTTATCGCCGCGCGTCATATTGCCAACAATGCGCCTAACGCGCATTAAACGCCCTCGGCGTCTCACCGCCAACCGCCAACGCAAGGCTTAATCGGCTCATGGGGGATGATCCCGTCAGCTTTCAAAGCTGGCTCTCGAAGGCTTCCTATGGTCGCCGCCCTGAACGCCCTTCGGTCGGCTTATGGGCGATGACCGCTACCGTGCGTCCCATCTGCAACGCCGCGGTGTGTTGCGTTGGGACAGGCGCTCGCCCAGACGGGCGCCGGGACGTCCGGACACTGATCTCGGCTTCTGGCCGACAAGGAGGGGCCGCGCGCGGCCTGATGCCATGAGTGAAGCCTTCATCTGCGACGCCGTCCGCACCCCCGTCGGGCGCTATGCCGGCGCCCTTTCCACGGTACGCGCCGACGATCTGGCGGCGATCCCCATCGCCGCCCTGATGGCGCGCAATCCGTCAGTGGACTGGGGCACCATCGATGACGTGATCCTCGGCTGCGCCAACCAGGCCGGCGAGGACAACCGCAACGTCGCCCGCATGGCGGCGCTGCTGGCGAAGCTGCCGGTGGAGGTGCCGGGCTCCACCGTCAACCGCCTGTGCGGCTCGGGCATGGACGCCATCGGCACCGCCGCCCGCGCCATCAAGGCGGGCGAGACCGGGCTGATGATCGCGGGCGGGGTCGAGAGCATGAGCCGCGCGCCGTTCGTCATGGGCAAGGCCGACAGCGCCTTCTCCCGCTCCGCGAAGATCGAGGACACCACCATCGGCTGGCGGTTCGTGAACCCGGCCATGAAGGCGATGCACGGCGTCGATTCCATGCCGGAGACGGCGGAGAACGTGGCCGACGACTTCCAGGTCTCGCGTGCCGACCAGGACGCCTTCGCCCTGCGCAGCCAGCAGCGCGCCGGCCGGGCCCAGGCCTCCGGGCGGTTCGCCCGCGAGATCGTGCCGGTCTTCATCCCGCAGAAGAAGGGCGAGGCGAAGCTGGTCGAGCTGGACGAGCACCCCCGCCCCGACACCACCCTGGAGCAGCTGGCGAAGCTGAAGGGCGTGGTGCGGCCGGACGGCTCGGTGACCGCGGGCAACGCCTCGGGGGTCAATGACGGTGCCTGCGCCGTCATCCTCGCTTCCGAGGCCGCGGCCCTCATCCACGGCCTGAAGCCCCGCGCCCGGATCGTCGCCATGGCTACGGCCGGCGTGCCGCCGCGTATCATGGGCATGGGTCCCGCGCCGGCGACCCGGAAGGTGCTGGCCCTCGCCGGCCTCACCCTTCCCGACATGGACGTGATCGAACTCAACGAGGCGTTCGCCTCGCAGGGGCTCGCCGTGCTGCGCGAGCTCGGCTTGCCGGACGACGCCGCGCACGTGAACCCAAATGGCGGGGCGATCGCGCTCGGCCATCCGCTCGGCATGTCCGGCGCGCGCCTCATCACCACGGCGCTCCATCAACTCGAGGAGACGGGAGGCCGCTACGCCCTGTGCACCATGTGCATCGGTGTCGGACAGGGCATCGCTACAATCATCGAACGCGTGTGAAGCAAGAAGAGATCCGGGGAGGAATTGATGAACGCTCCACCAAGTCAGACCAAAGGCGACGACATTGTCGACGCCCGCGGCCTTACGAAGGAATTCAAGGGGTTTGCTGCGGTCAAGGACGTGGATCTGAGGATTCGCCGGCACACGATCCACGCCCTGATCGGGCCGAACGGTGCCGGCAAGACCACATGTTTCAACCTCATCACCAAGTTCTTGGAGCCCACACGCGGCTCAATCCACCTGAACGGGCACGACATCACCCGCACCAAGCCGGCCGACGTCGCCCGCCTCGGCATGGTGAGATCGTTCCAGATTTCGGCAACGTTCCCCCATCTCACGGTGCTTGAGAACGTGCGCATCGCCCTGCAGCGTCCGGTGGGCAATTCGTTCCATTTCTGGAGCGCGGAGACGTCGCTCGACGTCCTCAACGACCGCGCCATGCAATTGCTCGCCGACGTTGATCTCACATCCTACGCCCGGCATCTGGCGGTCGAGCTGCCCTACGGTCGCAAGCGCGCCCTGGAGATCGCCACCACCCTGGCGCTCGAGCCGGAGATGCTGCTGCTCGACGAGCCCACCTCCGGCATGGGCCGCGAGGACATCGCGCGCACCGCGGACCTCATCCGCCGGGTATCGGCCAATCGCACCATCCTGATGGTGGAGCACAACCTGTCCGTGGTGGCCGACCTCTCCGACACCATCACGGTCCTCGCCCGCGGCGAGATCCTCACCGAGGGACCCTATTCGGAGGTGTCGAAGAACCCGCAGGTGATCGAGGCCTATATGGGCACCGGTGGAGCGCATTGAGATGGCCGCATTGAACGGGACCGCGCCTCTTCTGTCGGTGAAGGACCTGCACGGCCACTATGGCGAGAGCCACGTGCTGCACGGCATGACCTTCGACGTCCATCCCGGCGAGGTGGTGACGCTGCTGGGGCGCAACGGCGCCGGCAAGACCACCACCATGCGCGCCATCATGGGCCTTTTGCGCAAGCGCGCCGGCTCGATCCGCTATGAGGGCACCGAAACGGTCGGGTTGCAGCCCAACAAGATCGCCCGGCTCGGCATCGCCATCTGCCCCGAGGAGCGTGGCATCTTCGCCTCGCTCTCGGTGCGCGAGAACCTGCTGCTGCCCCCCGTGGTGCTGCCCGGCGGGCTGACCGTGGACGAGGTGCACGAGCTGTTCCCGCGGCTGGAGGAGCGGCGCAACAGCCAGGGCACCAAACTGTCGGGCGGCGAGCAGCAGATGCTGGCCATCGCCCGCATCCTGCGCACCGGCGCCAAGCTGCTGCTGCTCGACGAGCCTAGCGAGGGTCTCGCCCCGGTGATCGTCCAGCACATCGGCCAGATCATCCGGAACCTCAAGAATAAGGGGTTCACGGTGCTGCTGGTGGAGCAGAACTTCCACTTCGCCTCGACCGTCGCCGACCGCCACTACGTGGTGGAGCACGGCCGGGTGGTGGACATGGTGGAGAACGACAAGATCGCTGAGAACGCCGCGCGTCTCGAAGCCTTCCTCGGCGTCTGAGGGCAAGTCATGATCGAACTTCTTGGAATACCTCCTCAGGCCCTGTTCGGGCAGTTGCTGCTCGGGCTCATCAACGGGTCCTTCTACGCCATGCTGAGCCTTGGGCTGGCGGTGATCTTCGGCCTGCTCAACGTGATCAACTTCACCCACGGCGCGCAGTATATGATGGGCGCCTTCGGGGCCTGGATGCTGCTCAACTATCTGGGCGTGCCCTTCTGGGGGGCGCTCGTCGTGGCGCCGGTGATGGTGGCGCTCATCGGCATGGTGATGGAGCGCACCTTGCTGCGCCGCCTCTACCATCTCGACCACCTCTACGGCATGCTGCTCACCTTCGGCCTCGCCCTCATCATCGAGGGCCTGTTCCGCCGGCAGTACGGCTCCTCCGGCCTGCCCTACAACAACCCCCTGCCGGGCGGCACCAACCTCGGCTTCATGTTCCTGCCCAACTACCGCGCCTTCGTGGTGGTGGCCTCCCTCGTGGTGTGCCTCGCCACCTGGTTCATCATCGAGCGCACCAAGCTCGGCTCGTACCTGCGCGCCGCCACCGAGCGGCCCGACCTGGTGCAGGCCTTCGGCATCGACGTGCCGCGCATGATCACCCTGACCTACGGCTTCGGCGTAGGCCTCGCGGCGCTCGCCGGCGTGCTCGCCGCCCCCGCCTATCAGGTGAGCCCCACCATGGGCTCCAACCTCATCATCGTGGTGTTCGCCGTGGTGGTGATCGGCGGCATGGGCTCCATCCTGGGGGCCATCCTCACCGGCTTCGGCCTCGGGGTGATCGAGGGCCTGACCAAGGTGTTCTATCCCGAGGCCTCCTCCACCGTCATCTTCGTCATCATGGCTCTGGTGCTCATGGTGAAACCCGCCGGCCTGTTCGGCACGGCCAAGTGAGGGCGCATCAATGACAACGTCTTCCTCCACCACAGCGCCCGTCACCACCTCCGCGACCTCATCCAGGTTCCCGATGACACTGGTGCTCGGGCTGATCGCAGTCGCGTTGCTCCTCGCCGCACCATTCGCGGTCTATCCAGTGTTCCTGATGAAGGTGATGTGCTTCGCGCTGTTCGCGTGCGCCTTCAACCTGATGCTGGGCTACACGGGGCTCTTGTCGTTCGGCCATGCGATGTTCTTCGGCGGTTCGGCGTACATCTCTGCCCACGCCATCAAGGTGCTGGGATTCACGCCGGAGTTGGGCATCCTCGCCGGCGTGCTGTTCTCGACCGTGCTGAGCTTCCTCGTCGGCCTGCTCGCCGTCCGTCGCCAAGGCATCTACTTCGCCATGGTGACGCTGGCGCTGGCGCAGATGTTCTTCTTCTTCTGCCTACAAGCCAAGTTCACCGGCGGCGAGGACGGCCTCCAGGCGGTGCCGCGCCGTGCGCTCCTCGGCTTCATTGACATCACGAAGGACATCCATCTTTACTATTTCGTCCTGGCGATCTTCCTGTTCGGGTTCCTGGTGATCTACCGCACCATCCACTCCCCGTTCGGGCAGGTCCTGAAAGCCATCCGCGAGAACGAGCCGCGGGCAATCTCGCTCGGCTACAGGGTGAACCAGTACAAGCTGCTCGCCTTCGTGCTGTCGGCCGCTCTGGCCGGACTTGCGGGATCGACCAAGGTGCTGGTGTTCCAGTTGGCCTCACTCACGGACGTCGCCTGGCAGATGTCGGGGGAGGTGATCCTGATGACCCTGGTGGGCGGCATGGGCACCATCCTCGGCCCGGTGGTGGGGGCGGCGGTCATCGTGACCATGCAGAACTACCTCGCCGGCCTGGGCGAGTGGGTGCTCGTCATCCAGGGCGTCATCTTCGTCGTCGCCGTCTCCCTGTTCCGCCGCGGCATCGCTGGCGAGATCGTCGCCATCGGAAGACACTACAACGCAAAAAAAACACCCGAATGAAGCAATGCCGATCGCCTGGGCAAACCTTGTGAGTACGCGATAGGCGGCAGGCGAATGATCCTCCCGACTATGCCCTCGGACTCTCTTCTGAACCGGGGGAGAAAAAGGGCTCAGGCTAGGCCCACTCACACCATTGCCCGGATCTCCTGCTGCTCAATGGGAAATGAGCAAAGGGATCGGCGACTGCGCCAGGAGCGAACGCGTCACGCCGCCGAGCATGATCTCCCGGGCGCGGGCATGACTGTAAGCGCCGAGCACGATCATATCGTGCTCATTGGACGCAGCGTATTCCAAGATGACCTCGGGTATCGCTCGCCCGTGTGACTGCACGGGATCGACGGTCAGGCGTACACCGTGGCGCAACAGGAACATGGCGACTTCCATCCCCGGCTCCTCTCCCGCGGGGATGGTCGCCTGCGGATCCACGATAAGCACCGTCACCGATGAAGCGAGCGCCAGCAGAGGCAGGGAATCGCCGATGGCCCGGCGCGATTCCCGGCTTGCATTCCAGCCGATGAGAATGCGCTGTGGCGGTTCCATGTTGCGCCAGTTCTCCGGCACGAGCAGGAAGGGGACGCCGGTCGCAAGTTGCACGACATCGGCTGGCGGCCCGTCGTCGAGCCAGGAGTCCTTCGGAGATGCAGCGACGACGAGATCCGCGTGCAGGGCGCCGAGGCGGCGTTCATCTTCTCCGCGGGGCGCGTGGACACGGAACTCGCAACGCACATCCTGCCGGGCGGCGTGCTTTTCGAAGATGTCCCGCGCGTCGTGGATCATGTCGTCCTTGCGGGCTTGTTGATGGTGCAGAAGGTTGGCGATCGCCGCTTGCCCGCGGACATGGGAGGCAGCCAGCCCCCCGCCGATGTCCGGGGGAAGCAGGAATATTCCGATGAGGTGCGCGCCGTGGCGCCGCGCGAGATTGGTCGCATAATCCATCCGCGTTTCGCGCGACGGACTGGTATCAATGAGAACAGCGATTGTCTTGATATCCATGGATCTTACCCTGTGATGCCCTGTTCAGTCCCGGCATTTGCTGGATTGGATCGAGGATGAATCTCTCTGGCTCTGAAGTCCAGCATTTGCAGATGAATTCGTAGGGCGTGAGGCCTCTGAGGGTTTTCAGGCGCCGGCCGAAATTGTAGGCGGCGACGAAGTCGGCGAGATGCGTTTCGAACTGGTGATGATCATCGTAGTGGAAGCGCTTGACGGTCGCTTCCTTGATGGTCCGGTTCATCCGCTCGACCTGGCCATTGGTCCAGGGGTGCTTCACCTTGGTCAGGCGGTGCTCGATGCCGTTCTCTCGGCAGCGCATGTCGAACATATGGGTGATGTAGCGAGCTGTCGGCCCGTCGGCATAGCGCGGCGGGAAGGTAAACTGGATGCCGTTGTCCGTCAGAACGGTGTGGATCCGGTAGGGCACCGCGTCGATCAGGGCCACGAGGAAGGCTGACGCCGAGGTCCGGCCTGTTTTCCTGACGACCTGCACGAAGGCGAACTTGCTCGTGCGATCAATGGCTACATAAAGGTACAGCTTACCCTCGGCAGTCTGCACCTCGGCGATATCGATATGGAAGAAGCCGATCGGATAGGACTTGAACCGCCTCTTCGGCTCCTTGTCGCCCTCCACCTCCGGCAGCCGGCTGATGCCGTGGCGCTGCAGGCAGCGATGCAGGGATGAGCGCGTCAGATGCGGGATCGTCGCCTGCAAGGCATAGAGGCAGTCGTCGAGCGGCAGCAGCGTATGCCGGCGGAAGGCGACGATGACCGCCTCTTCCTCGATCGACAGAACCGTCGATGTCGGAGCCCTCGGGCCTGTCGGCAGATCAGCGACCGAGGTGCGCTTCTTCCACTTCGCGACCGTCTTCTGATTGATCCCGTAACGCTTGGCCAGCGCCCTCAGGCTCTCTTGACTATGTTGTATCGCTCGACGCACTGCCTCTGTCGTCGTGGCGCTCCCGTGAAGAACCTGGCCCATAGTGCCTCCTTCCACTCCGGCGAAAAGACTGCACCATCAAAGCCCGGGATCAAACACCAGCCAGGGCGGGATGGCCTTGGCGCCAGGCCTGATGTTTGCGTAGAGCTTGGACCGTGGCTGGGGATCGACGTGAGGGTTCCTGCCGTTGGTGGTGAGCCACGAGCGATAGTGATGAGCACTATGTTTGCGCCATAGCCCTATGATTCAGTAAGCCTTCCCGCCCTTTTTACACCTTGGCCCCGACGGGGGGATGTCCCGGCCGATGTTGAAATAGGAGAGCAGGTGTTGCCCGCCTTGAGCCGCTAGCTCGGGGTGCTGAATCCGCGAAGGAGAGCAACGCCATGAAGAAAGCTACCACATCTGCCGGCGTGGTGCCGGCTGCAATCGTCGATGAGGCTTGGCAGGAGGTCGGCGCCAGCTTCGATCGCTTCTGCCTGACGGCGGGCCTAGCGACGTTGGCGGCGATGATGGACGAGGATGCATTATCCCTCGCCGCAATGGCCAGTGCCTGCGGCGTGTTCGAGGGAGACGGGCGTTTCCACCGGATTCCGGTCAGGGGTTCGGACGCAGGGGCCGTATCGAGAGCGGGATGCGTGACAGCTCGCGCTCGGTGATCAGCCCGTCCGGCTGCACGGCCAATTCCACCGCTGCTTCGATGGCGCGCGCGGTCAGCAGCAGCTTCCGGCCGATCAGGGCGGTGAACGCCTCCGGCCCCAGGGAGGGCGACGCTGCGATGCTGCAGTTCAAGGCCATGATCTCCTCGTTCCAGCGCAGCCGCAGGGGTACCGCACCGGCATAGATGTCCGGCCGAGCAAGACCGAAGGACGATATGAATCCGCGTCGCCTGAAGTCGGCGAGCAGGGCGTCGCGATCGGCCGGCGCCAGGGCGGCGAGATGAGCACGGCCCATGGCGCTGTGGAGAAGCGGCCACACCGGCCCGAGGTCCGGCATGACCATGCTGCGGTGTGGGCCCGGGATGGATTCTATGGACACCACCGAGAAGCGGTCCCGCACGCCGAGGGAGACCTGCCCGGACTCCACCTCCGCCAATTCGCGCATGACCGACCGTGCCTCCCGCCATGGGCTGAGGCTCACCATCAGGGGATAGCCGAGCGTCAGCACTGCATTGCCGAGCGCATAGCGGCCGATGGGCCCAAGATGGCGCAGGCAGCCGAGATCCACCAGCATCTTCGTTACGCGGGAGAGGGTGTGCGAGGCTTGCTGGCGGTGATCGGGGTCGTTCATCATGGACTGCCTGTGCGGACACGACGCGGGATCCGGACGCCGGCCCGCGGGGGTTGACGGACATATTCACCGGCGTTGGAGTGTGGCCCGCCTGCATTTCAACTTCATCGCGCGATCCTACCGCTCGTTAGAGCTTTCCCTGGGTCTCCAGCAGATCGCGCCGCGCCCTTCGCCCGAAGCCTCACGGGTGGGCCATCGTCAATTGAGCCACCTCTTCCGCCGCTTATAGGTCTTCACGTTGCGGAAGTTCCGGCCCTCGCCGCTGGCGGTGCCGAGATAGAATTCCCTTACATCCTCATTGTTGCGCATGTCCGCTGTAGGCCCGTCCATGACGATACGCCCGCTCTCCAGGATGTAGCCGTAGGTAGCGTATTTCAGCGCCATGTTGGTGTTTTGCTCGGCCAACAGGAAAGAGACGCCGCGGTGCTGGTTGAGGGCGTGGACGATTTCGAAGATCTCTTCCACCACCTGCGGGGCGAGGCCCATGGAGGGCTCGTCCAGGAGGATCATGCGAGGCTTCGACATCAGCGCGCGGCCAATGGCGCACATCTGCTGCTCGCCGCCGGAGAGATAGCCCGCCTGCGCCTTGCGGCGCTCGCGCAGGCGGGGAAAGGTCCCGTAGATGTCCTCGAGGTTCTGCCGGACGGCGGCCGCGCCGTCCCGGCGGGTATAGGCGCCGGTGAGCAGGTTCTCCTCCACCGACAGGTGGCCGAAGCAGCGCCGTCCCTCCAGCACCTGAATGCAGCCGCGCCGGACGAGGTCGTTGGCGGTCAGGCGGTCCACCCGCTCGCCGGCGAACACGACGGAGCCCTTGGTGACGTCACCCCGCTCGGACCTGAGCAGGTTCGACACCGCGCGCAGCGTCGTGGTCTTGCCGGCGCCGTTGGCGCCGAGGAGGGCGACGATGCCGCCCTCCGGCACCGTGAGGGAGACGCCCCTCAGCACCAGCGCGACGTGGTCATAGATCACCTCGATGTTGTTGACCGAGAGAATGGCCGGGGCGGTATCTCCCGCGGGAGCTTGTGGCGTCATGGCGTCGTTCCCTGGATCGGCTCGAGCGTGTTCGAGCGAAGTGGGCACCGGTTCGCGTGGGTCGATGCGACGGGCGGGATCGTCCCCCCCCCCACTTGCGTGATGCGGGGGGACGTTCTGGTGCTCAGGACTCCTTGCTGCAGTCGCGCGGCGTGATGCCCTTCTCCTTGGCGTAGCGGCCGGCCGCATCCTTCAGCATGGGTGCGAGCATGGTCTCGTCCGCCGTGTACCAGTCGGAGATTACCTTCCACTGCTTGCCGTCCCATTGCTGGATGCGGGAGGTGTGGGAGCCCTCGTGGTCCGAGCAGCTGATCTTGATGGGGCTGATCATGCCCTCGAAGCCCAGCTCCTTCAGCCTGTTCTCGTCGAGCGCGAGGTGCTCGATGCCCCAGCGCACCTGCTCGCCGGTGAGCGGCTTGTTGCCGAACTTGGCCATGGCGGTGCGGATGCCCTCGACGCCGAGCATGGCCCCCACCATGCCGCGATTGAACAGCACGCCGCTGGAATCGGTGGGGTTCGATTTGCCGAGCCCCTTGCCGTAGACGTACTTGTCGAGGTCGTCGTGGACGCGCGCGCGCCCCGCCCCGTGCTGCAGCATCAGCGCCTTGTAGCCCACCGCCTGGGCGCCGGCGGGGACGACGTCGGGCTCCGCGCCCGCGAACCAGAAGCCGAGCATCTTCTCGCGCGGGAAGTTGACGTTGGCGGCCTCCTGGATGGCCGTGGGGTTCATCACGCCCCAGCCCCACATCACCACATAGTCGGGACGGAGCTGGCGGATCTGCAGCCATTGCGACTTCTGCTCCACGCCCGGATTGGCCACCGGGATGAGCGTAAGCTGGAAGTCGTATTTCTTGGCGAGCGCCTCCAGAACCGGGATCGGTTCCTTGCCGAACGGGGAATCATGATAGAGCAGCACGATCTTGCGGCCCTTGAGCTTGTCCGGACCGCCGAATTCCTTGGCGATATACTGCACGGCCACGTCCGCCGCGGTCCAATAAGTGCCAATCAGCGGGAAGTTCCAGGTGAAGACGCTGCCGTCTTTCGATTCGGAGCGGCCAAAGCCGGCGGTGATGAGGGGGATCTTGTCTACCGGCGCCTTCTCGGTGAGGGCGAAGGTGATGCCGGTGGAGAGGGGATTGACGAACGCGGCTCCGGTCGGCCCCTTGTTCTTGAGGCGCTCGTAGCATTCGACGCCGCGGTCGGTGGCGTACCCCGTCTCGCATTCCTCGTAGATGATCTTCACGCCGTTGATGCCGCCGTCGCGCTGGTTGATTAGCTCGAAATAGTCGACGATGCCGTTGGCCCAGGGGATGCCGTTTGGCGCGAACGGCCCCGTGCGGTAGGACAGAACGGGGATGAACTGCCCGTTCTCCTCGCCACGCGCTGCGACCGGTAGGGCCAGCAGCGCTGCCGCCAGAAGCATACTCAACTTCGTCGTGGGATTCTTCATTGGCTTCTCCTCCCTTGGAGTTTGGCCGGCTTGGGCCGGCTCTGGCGCTCCGCTTTTGCCCCTCGGTCAGTAGGGGAAGGGCCAGCGTCGGAGTTTGTGTTTCATGATGGCCCAGATGCGGGCGAGGCCGTGGGGCTCGAAGATCAGCGTGATGAGGATCAGCGCGCCGAACACGCCGAGCGTCAGGTTCGCCGCGGCATCCGCAGCGATGGGGATCGAGAGCCAGCGCGGGATGCCTTCGACCGCGAGCGGCAGCAGCCAGATGAAGGCCGCCCCCAAAAAGCAGCCAATGATGGAGCCGAGCCCGCCGACGATGACGATGAACAGCAGCTGGAACGAGCGGTCGATGGAGAAGGCGTAGGGCTCCCACGCGCGCAGGTTGACGAACGCCCACAGCGCCCCCGCGAGCCCCAGGATGAAGGAGGAGATGGCGAACGCGGTCAGCTTCGACTGCATGGGGCGGATGCCGATGATTTCGGCCGCGATGTCCATGTCGCGGATCGCCATCCATTGCCGGCCGAGATTGCCCCGCACCAGGTTCGCGGCGCCGAGCGCCACGATGGCCGCGACGGCGAGGGCGAGCAGATAGCGTTCCACCGGCGAGTCCACGTGCCAGCCGGCGATGACGAGGGGCGGCGCAGTGACCGAGCCGGAGGCGGAATAATTGGTGATCCACCCGACGCGCAGGAACGCCCAGTCCAGGAAGAATTGCGCGGCGAGCGTCGCGACCGCGAGGTAGAGACCCTTGATGCGCAGCGAGGGGATGCCGAAGACGAGGCCCACGACGGCGCTTGCCGCACCCGCCAGCAGGAAGGTGGCGAGGAGCGGCAGTCCCGGCAGGTGGACCGACACGTTGTAGGCAGCGTAGGCCCCCACCCCCATGAAGGCACCGGCGCCGAGGGAGATCTGCCCGCAATAGCCGACGAGCAGGTTGAGGCCGATGGCGGCGGTGGCGAGGATCAGGAGCGGCGTCAGCACCGCGCTGAAGAGATAGTCGCCGGCGAAGGGCGGCACGCCGGCCGCGTGGAGAAGCGGCACGGCGACAAAGGCAGCGATCAGCAGCAGGCGGATGCCGATGCGGTCCTCCCGGATCTGGAAGATCGCCATCTCGTCCCGGTACTTGTCGTGGAAGTGGCCGGCCTCACGGTAGAACATGCTCAGATCCGCTCGATGATACGGTCCCCGAATAGCCCCTGCGGGCGCACCAGGAGGACCAGGAGGGCGACGACATAGGCAAACCAGTGCTCGATCCCGCCGCCGACGGAAGGACCGAGATAGACCTCGGCCAGCTTCTCTCCGGCGCCGATGAGCAGGCCGCCGACGATGGCGCCGGGGATGGAGGTGAGGCCGCCGACGATGATGACCGGCAAGGCCTTGAGCGCCACGTAGACGAGGGAGAACTGCACCCCCACCTTCGAGCCCCAAACCGCCGCCGCGGCGATGGCGACGAAGCCGGCCACCATCCACACGATGAACCACACCCGCGTCAGGGGAATGCCCACCGACTGCGCCGCCGCATGGTCGTCGGCCACGGCACGCAGGGCACGGCCCACCTGTGTCTTCTGAAAGAAGACGGCCAGCGCCACCACCAGCAGGGCCGCGAGCACGGCCGACCACAGATCGAGCTGGTTCAGCAGGATCCCGCCGTCGAACACGCTCTCCAGCACGAACAGGCTGTCGCGCGGCAGGCCGATGTCGAGCTTGTAGACCTGGGCCCCGAAGATCTGCTGGCCCAGGCCCTCCAGCACGAAGGTGATACCGATGGTGGCCATGAACAGCGTCAGTGCGGTCTGGTTCACGAGCTTGCGCAGGGCGAAGCGCTCCACCGCCCAGGCGATGCCGGTCATCAGCGCGCCCGCGAACGCGATGGCGAGCATCAGCGCCAACCAGAACGGCACCTGTGTCTCGAGCCAGCCGAGGGCCCGCACCAAGGCGAGCCCGGCGACCAGCACCATGGCCCCCTGGGCGAAGTTGAACACGCCGGAGGCCTTGAATATCAGCACGAACCCGAGCGCCACCAGGGCGTAGAGAATGCCCGAGAGCAGCCCGGAGGCGAGCACCTCGAAAAAGAAGCCGACCTTGGCCGGATCGAACCCGAGCATCATGCTCCTCCCCGGCCGAGATAAGCGTCGATGACGCGCGGGTCGCTCTTGACCTCGGCCGGCGTGCCGTCGGCGATCTTGCAGCCGTGGTCGAGCACGACGATGCGGTCGGACAGGTTCATCACCACGCCGATGTCGTGCTCGATCAGGGTGATGGTGGTGCCGTAGGTCTGGTTCACCTCAAGGATGAAGCGGCTCATGTCTTCCTTCTCCTCCAGGTTCATGCCCGCCATGGGTTCGTCGAGCAGGAGAAGCCGCGGTTCCATGGCCAGCGCCCGCCCCAGCTCCACCCTCTTCTGCAGCCCGTAGGGCAGCTTGCCCACCGGCACCTTGCGGATGGCCTGGATCTCGAGGAAGTCGATGATCTCCTCCACCTTGCGGCGGTGCTCGATCTCTTCGCGCATGGCCGGGCCAACGCGCACCAGCTGGCCGAGGATGCTGCTGCGGATCTTCAGCGCGCGCCCGGTCATGATGTTGTCGAGCGTGGTCATGCCCTTGAAGAGCGCCACGTTCTGGAAGGTGCGGGCGATGCCGCGCCGGGCCGCGAACCAAGGGCGGGTCTGGGTGCGGCGCTCGCCGTCGAGCACGATGTAGCCGGAGGTGGGACGGTAGAAGCCGTTGATGCAGTTGAGCATCGAGGTCTTGCCGGCGCCGTTCGGGCCGATGATGGCGAGGATCTCGCCCGACCGGATGTCGAACGAGACATCGTTCAGCGCCCGGACCCCGCCGAAGCTGAGGCTGACGCGCTGGATCTCCAGCAGCGGCGCGGTGGCGGCGATGCTGCGCGCGATGGGCGCGGGGGCGGCGCGGGCGGCCGATGCCGCTCCTGCGGCGGCCGTCGAGGAGAAGAGCGCCGTCATGCTGCCAATGTCTCGCGCTGGTGAGGGTGCGGGCCCCGATCGTCGACCTCGGCGAGGGTGAGCGTGGCCTCGATGCGTCCCTTGCGGCCATCCTCGAACGTGACTTCGGTGCTCACGAAGCATTCGCGGGCATTTTCGTAGAGGGTGGCGACAAGGCCGGCATACTTCTCCTGCACGAAGGCGCGGCGCACCTTGCGTGTGCGCGTCAGCTCGCCGTCATCGGCATCGAGCTCCTTGTGCAGGATGACGAAGCGGGTAATGGCCGCGCCCGCCATGGCGGGCTCCGCCGCGAGATCACGGTTCACCTGGCGGATGTGGCCGCGGATGATGTCGTAGACCTGCGGCAGCGCTGCCAGCTCCTGGTAGGAGCCGTAGCTCACGCCGTTGCGCTCCGCCCAGTTGCCGAGCGCGGTGAGGTCGATGTTGATGAAGGCGGCAACGAAGTCGCGCCCGTCGCCGAAGGCCACGGCCTCCTTGATATTGGGAAAGAACTTCAGCTTGTTCTCGATATATTTGGGCGCGAACAGGGTTCCGTCGGTGAGCCGGCCCACGTCTTTGGCGCGGTCGATGATGCGCAGATGCCCGTCCTGGCCGATGAAGCCGGCGTCGCCCGTGCGCACGAATCCGTCCGGGGTCAGGGTCTCCGCGGTGCGGACGGGATCGCCGAGATATTCCACGAACTGGCCCGGCGAGCGGAACTGCACCTCGCCGCTCTCGACGATGCGAATCTCCACCCCCGGCGCCGCCGGCCCCACCGTATCGGAGCGGATCTGCCCGTCGGGCTGGGTCGAGATGTAGAGGAAGGCTTCCGTCTGGCCGTAGAACTGCTTCAGGTTCACGCCGATGGAGCGGTAGAAGGCGAACAGGTCCGGCCCGATGGCCTCGCCCGCCGTATAGGCGACCTTGATGCGCGAGAAGCCGAGCACGTTCTTGACCGGCCCGTAGATCAGGGCCTCGCCGAGGGCGTAGAGCAGGCGGCCGTGGAGCGGCACGTCGGCCCTTCCGTTGAGGATCGGCTCGCCCCAGCACCGCGCCACGCCCATGAAGCGGTCGAACAGCCAGCGCTTGGCACGGCCCGCATCCTCCATGGAGATCATGATGCGGGTGAGCAGGTCCTCCAGCACCCGCGGTGGCGCGAAATAGAAGGTGGGGCCGATCTCGAAGATGTCGATAGCCACCGTTTCCGGCTCTTCCGGGCAGGACATGCAGAAGCCGGCAACGAAGGCCTGGGCATAGTTCAGATAGTGGTCACCGGCCCAGGCGATGGGCAGATAGGCGAGCACCTCGTCGGTCTCGTCGAGGCGGTCCGCCGCCACCGTCTGACGGGCGGCGCTGATGGCCCGCTCGGAGGAGATGACAGCCCCCTTCGGCCGACCGGTGGTGCCGGACGTATAGAGGATGATCGAGGTGTCGCCGCCCCCGGTGCGGGCGACTAAGTCGGTGAAGGCGCGGCTGAGGCCTGCGCCGGCAGTCTCCTGCCGGCCGGAGGCCATGATCGCGTCGAGGCTGGTGAGCGCGCAGGCCTCGCAGACATAATCGCGCATGCCGCGGGGCTCGTCATAGGCGATGAGCCGGAGCGCCGGCAGCTCGGGGAGCACGGACAGGAGCTTGTCCACCTGCTCCTGGTCCTCGACGATGGCGGCGGTGACTTCCGCATGGGCGAGCAGGTAAGCCATCTCCTGGGCTACCGCGTCCGGATAGAGCGGAACCGGCACGGCGCCCACGCACTGAGCGGCGAGGATGCTCCAGTAAAGGCGCGAGCGATTGACGCCGATGACCGCCACGCGCTGGCCGGGCGCGATGCCCGCCACCTTCAGGCCGAGGGACAGCGCCTCGATCTCACGGGTGAGGTCGGCCCAGGTCCAGGTCTTCCAGATTCCGTATCGCTTCTCCCGCATGGCGGGGCGGGCCGGGCGGCGGGCGGCATTGTCGAGCAGCAGCTTGGGAAAGGTGTCTGCGGCGTAGGTGTCGGCCACCTTGCATCCTCCCTCGACCTTCCTTGGATTTTGGATGGTCTTTCAACCATCGGAGGGGAGCCTAGCAGCGGCCATCGAACTAAACAAGTGTTCAATCAGCTTGTCGGCGACGAACGCTGTTGGCTGCCCCATTTGCTCCAGCTTGGCCGTTCTCCCGGCGGGCTCTGGCGACTGCACGGAGGGCGCTGGGAGGCGTCGCCAGGCCGGTGGGTCCGGCGGAGGTAAAGAAGGAACGCCAGGTTACCTCTCGGCCGGCACGCGGCCCATCAGGGCCGAGCCGCAGGCAGGCGCCTTTCGAGGGGCGATTGCCCGTTGCGTGTTCGAGTGCAGGCGTCCGCCGGGCGCTGGCGCGTTGGCGGGGTGACCGGGGCGCCTTCGCGATCGCCGGCCGCCGGTGCTCAGCGCATGTCGATGATGGCGCGGCCGTCCGGGGCCAGGGTGCCCGGGGGCACGAGCAGGACCTCGCCGCCGAGCTTGGTGATGTCCCTCAGCGCCTGCGCGATGGCCTGCAACAGGCCAGCACCGGCGCTCGCGCATTCCGCATCGAGCCGCAGGGCGTCCTGCTCCCGTGCGCGAAGGACCACGAGACGCACATTGGCGAGCTCGGGAAACCTCAAAGCGAGCTCGGCCACCTGCGAGGGGTGGACGAACATGCCCTTCACCTTGGCGCTCTGGTCGGCGCGGCCCAGCCAGCCCGCGAGCCGCTGATTGGTCCTGCCGCACGGGGAAAGGCCGGGCTTGACGGCCGAGAGGTCTCCGGTGGATAGGCGGATCATCGGGTAGTCGGCGTCGAAGCGCGTGACCACCACCTCGCCCACCGCTCCCGGCTCCACGGGCGTGCCGGTGGAGGGATCGACGATTTCGACGAGGCGCTCCTCGTTGAGGACCAAGCCGTCGTCCGGCACGGTCTCGTAGGCGATCAGCCCGACATCGGCGCAGGCGTATCCCTGAAGGACCGAAACGCCGCGGGCCGACAGCAACGCCCGCAGGGAGGAGGGAAGCGCCGCGCCGGAGACAAACCCTTTCGTCAGCGTCCGCGTGCTCTTGCCCAATTCCGCGGCCCGGTCGAGCAGCAGCTTCAGAAAATCGGGCGTGCCGAGATAACAGGTGGCGCCGTAGCGGCAGATGGCTTCCACCTGCTGGTCGGTGTTGCCGACGCCGCCCGCAATGACGGCGGCACCGATGGCGTGCATGCCGCTCTCGACGAACCGGGCGCCCGGAGTGAGGTGGTGGGAAAAGCAGTTGATGGCGATGTCGCCCCGCCGCATGCCGGCGGCATGGAGGCCGCGGGCGGTTCCCCACCAGTCGGGACCATGGCCTTCCGGCTCCGCCACCGGTCCCGGGGAAAGAAACAGGCGTTTGAAGGAGGAGACCGGCGCGCAGGCGAGCCCACCCAGCGGGGGGCATTCCGCCTGGAGCCGCATCAGGTCCGCCTTGCGCAGGATCGGCAGGCACGCGAGCGCCTGCCGATCCCTCACGCCGCCCGGATCGATGCCTGCGAGGTGGCGGCGCCAGCCGGGGGCCTGCATGGCGCGCGCGACAAGGCCGGGGAGCCGGCCGAGGAGGTCCCACTCCCGCGCTTCGGGATCCATGACCTCCCGGGCGGTGAAATAGATGTCGGAAATCACCGGCTGTTCCAGTGCCGTCATGCTGGCGTCGCCCCGTCTCAGGTTGCCGGACCGATGGGCATGTGGTCCGCGATGGTGCGGGAGTGGCCGCGGAACTCGGCGACCACCTTGCCGGTGGCGCCGTTGACCACGGCACAGTCATAGATGGCGGTGCGGGCGGTGCGGGCGCGCTCGCTGGCGCGGGCGATCAGCCGATCGCCGGGCTGCACGGGCCTCAGGAAGGCGATGCTGCAGGTCTGGGCCACCGATTGCTGGCCCCGGCTGTTGCAGGCGATGGAAAGAGCCGCGTCGGCCAGGGTGAACAGCACACCGCCATGGCAGGTGCCAAAGGCGTTGAGCGCCACCGGGGGCACCGTCATCGCCAGCTCGGCCGCGCCCGGACCGGCGGCGACGAGCTCGAAGCCGAAGGCACCGGCCGGCCGGTCGCCCGACAGCATGAACCGCGCCCAGCGCCACGCCTCGGCGGCCGGGTCCTCCGCGCGATCGGCGGGCGCGTTCATCCGGCCCTCCGATCGGCCTTCTGCGGAACCGCGACAGGAAGTGGAACGCCACCGGCCTGCGCCTCCATAGCGGCGCGCGCGGCCGTGTCGATGTCGATCTCGCCTCGCGCCGCCCGCGCAAGCGTTTCGAGGAAGGCCGCATCGTCCCAGGCGAGAATGCGGCGCCGCATCTCCCCTGCCGCGCCTTCGGCGACGAGGCGGCGGATGCGGGTGCGCCGCCGGGCGGCCGCATCTTCCGGCCGCAAGGTCGCGCAGGCGTCCACCGCGGCGAGCAGCTCCGCCACGCCGCGGTCCTCGCTGGCGATGGTCTCCAGCACCGGGACGTCCGCCTCACCCTCCCGCCGCAGGCTCAGCATGGCCTTGAGCTGCCGGACCGTGCGGGGCGCAAGCGGCAGGTCAGCCTTGTTCACCACCAGGATGCTGGCGATCTCCAATATGCCGGCTTTGATGGCCTGCACGTCATCGCCGAGGCCGGGCGCGTTCACAACGATGCGCACCGCCGCCACGTCCACGATCTCCACCTCCGACTGGCCGGCGCCCACGGTCTCGATCACGATGGCGTCGCGGCCCGCGGCGTCGAGCACGTCCACTACATGATGGATGCTCCGCGAGAGCCCCCCGAGATGTCCGCGCGAGGCGATGGAGCGGATGAAGACGCCCGGATCGTCCGTGTGGCGGCCCATGCGAATGCGATCGCCAAGCACCGCCCCGCCCGAAAGGGGGCTCGAGGGGTCCACCGCCACCACCCCCACCGTACGGCCGCTCTTGCGCAGCTCGGCCACGAAGGCGTCCACCAGCGTCGACTTGCCGGCGCCGGGGGGGCCGGTGAAGCCGATCGTAAGCGCCCGTCCCGTCGCCGGCAGGATGGCGGCGTGAAGCGCGGCGGCGGCGCTGCCGCCTTCCTCCATGAGACTGATGGCCCGCGCCACCGCGCGGGGATCGCCGGCGCGCAGCCGCTGCGCCAGCGGGATCGGGGACGGGGACGGGGCCATGGCGATCCTGTCAGGCGATGATTAGGGGATGGCCGAAGCCCAGCTCGCGGCGCAGGCAGCCCACCATCTCGCCATGGGTCACGCCGGCCTCGGCCGCCTCCACCACCTTCTCGAACACGTTCTCGCGCTCGCTGTTGGCGGCCCGCGCCAGCGCGTCGAGGGCGCGTGCCACCGCGTCCTGGCTGCGTTCGCGCTTGAATGCCTTGAAGCGTTCCACATGCCGCTCCATGGCCGCGGGGTCCGGGCGCTCGGCGGGCGGAATGGTCGGGTCTTCCTCGACCTGATAGCAGTTGACGCCAACGATCTTGCGCTCGCCTGTCTCCAGCTGCTCCTGGAAGGCGAGCGCGGATTCGCCGATCATGGTCTGCACCAGCCCGACCTCGGCCGCCTTGTACATGCCTCCGGCCGCGTCGATCCGCGCAATCACTGCCTCGATCTCCGCCTCCATCTGGTCGGTCAGCCGCTCCACGTAATAAGAACCGCCGAGGGGATCGATCACGGCGCAGAGCTGCGCCTCGTCGCGCAGGATGTTCTGGGTGGCCACGGCAATGCGCGCCGTCTCCTCGCTGGGGCAGGCGATGGCCTCGTCATAGGCATCCGTGTGCATGGACTGAAGCCCACTGAGGATGCCGGCCATGGCCTGGACCGAGACGCGGGCGATGTTGTTCAAGGGTTGCTGCTGGGTGAGATCGACGCCCGAGGTCTGGCCGTGGAACTTGAAGCGCCAGCAGGCGGGGTCCTTCGCGCCGAGCCGCTCCCGGGCGATCCGCGCCCAGATGCGTCGGCCGGCGCGAAACTTGGCGATCTCCTCGAAGAAGGAGATCGAAATATCGAAGAAGAAGGTAAAGCGGCGCAGGACGTCGTCCACGTCCATGCCGCGCTCGATGCAGTCCTGCGCGTACTGGATCGCCGAGGACAAGGTGAAGCCCATGGTCTCGGCGGGCGTCGCTCCGGCCTGCTGCATGTGCTGGCCGACTACCGACAGGGGATTCCAGTTCGGCAACGCGCGCCGGCAGAATTCGATGTGGTCCAGCAGCACCCGCCGCGACCCCGGCAGGGACAGCCGGTAGAACTGGTGGTTGGCGATGAAATGGGAAATATAGTCGCTCTGGTTCGAGGTGCCGGTGATGCTGCGCCAGTCGATGCTGCGGCGGCGCGCCACCCCCAGGGTGAAGGCCAGAAGCGTGAACGGGGAAGGATCGTTCATGGCCGTCGAGATGGTGCCGAGGGGCACCCCGTCGAGCGCCGCATCCATGTGGTCGGTGGTGTTCACCACCGTGCCGCAGGTGCCGAGCAGCACCGGGTCCACCTCGTCGCAATCGATGCCGCGGAAGCCCGAGCAGCACGGCAGGAGACTGATGGCGGTGGCGCCCGCATCAATGATGCGGCGGACCCGGACATTGTAATCCTGCGGCGTGCCGAGGCCGATGAGCTGGCGCTGGGTCCAGGTGCGGCCGCGATGCATGGATGGATAGATGCCGCGCGTGAAGGGGTATTGGCCAGGAAAGCCGAGATCATCCAGATAGCGCTCGCCCGCCCAGTCGCGCGGCGAATAGAGCGGCTGAACCTCAATGCCGGAGCGGTTGCGGACCGGCTTCTCGCCGGCCACCTGGCGGGAATAGTCAGAGCGCCACTGGCCAGAGGCCTGCTCGAACCCCGGGAGTGGAAGTTGCACCGCGGCCTGGTTCATGGGTTTGCCTCCGAATAGTCATCGACACGCTCCGCGCGCGACTTCTGGCCGAGGGCCGTCACGCACTCCACGATCTCCTCGCGCGCGGCGCCCGGACCGAACACCCGGCTGACGCCGGCCGCGGCGAGCGCCGACTGCTCCGCTTCCGGCACGATGCCGCCCACCACGACACCCACGTGACCGAGCCCCGCGGCGCGCAGCGCCTCCATCATTTTCGGGACGATCAGGTGGTCGGTGGCCAGCGAGCTGATGCCGATGACGTCTACGTCCTCTTCAGTGGCGAGCTTCACGACACCCGGGATGGTCTGCCAGGGTGGCGTGTAGATCACTTCCATGCCGGCGTCGCGCAGATAGGCTGCAACGATCCGGCTGCCGCGATCGTGCCCGTCGAGGCCGATCTTGGTGACGAGGACACGGAGGGGCCGCGTGCCGGCATGGATCATTTCTTGCTCGTCCTTCGTGTGGGCTGGATGCCGAACGAGGCGACCATCTCATCGACGACAGGGTCGAGGCCGCCGATGGAGCCGCGATACCAGACCGGGGTCCAGTTCAGAGCGCCGATGAGCAGCAGCCGCATCAGCTTGGGATTGCGGCCCTGAGGAAGATGGAGGCCGTCGATCAGCGCGCGGAAGCGCTCCTCATAGCGCTCGCGCTGGCGCTTCAACTCTTCCGTCGCTTCCGGCACATCCTCGGGCAGCACGCGGACGATGACGCGCGCATAGGCGCTCTCATCGAGGATGGATTCAAGGTGGGCCTGGATGGCGCAGCGGAAGCGCTTCACCGGATCGTACTCCTCCGCGATCGCCTCATCGAAGTGGCGGATGATGCGATCCACGCCTTCCTGATAGACGGCCACGAGCAGCGCATGCTTGGTCGCCACATGGAAGTAGACCGCTCCCGGCGTGACGTTCGCGACACGCGCGATGTCCCGCATGGCGGTGGCGTGGTAGCCGCGCTCGGCGAAGAAGATGGCCGCGGCGTCCAGCAAGGCAGGCCAGCGGCTTGGTTGACGTTTCGAAGCTGTCGAGGTCAAGACATCACCTATCTAACTAAACGATCGTTTAGCATTCTTCGGATGAAGGTGCAAGCCCGTCCTATTCATGACGACCACGGATTTTGCCGGCCATCGCCTGGCGCATGATTTCGGGCGCACGCCATCGTCGGATTTTTCACCGTCTGACGAACCGTACTTGGGGGCGTTGGTGCACGGATGCGACATGCGGCGCAATGGAGTCTTTGATATCGTCCTCTATGCGCTGCAGCGAACCGAGTGCAGGCGTGCACAGGCGAGCATGCGGTTGAGGACTGCACAACCGATGGCAACCTCCGTCTGCTGGGCGGCAAAGAAGCGGGCTCGCAGACGTCGGCCGATCAGCGCGTAACTGGAGCAAATTCCGGGGCGAAGGGGCTTTTCAGGAAGTGGGGGTCGTGATTCACGATTTCCATGTCGGAACGAGACGCTGATACGGTCAGGGACCGGCCGGTTGGGGCGCTTCGCGATCTTGTCGTGGAGCTTCTTTCCGAGGTTCGGAGCCTTCGTGACGAGAATGCCGGCCTGAAGACGGAGCTTGCGTCGGCGAAGGCAGAGAACCGGGATCTCAAGGACGAGATCGCCGCGCTGAAGGGGCTGCCGCCCCGGCCGAAGTTCAAGACGTCGAAGCCTTCGGGCATGGAGAAGGCGACAGGGCCGTCGCGCGGCAAGGGCAAGCGCCGCCGGCGCGGTGGCAAGCGGGACGGCAATCAGGTGAGCCGGGAGGTGGTCGTTCCGGCGGAGGTGCCGGCAGGATCGCGCTTCAAGGGGTACGAGACGATCCTGGTTCGCGACCTGGTGCTGGTCACCGAGGTCGTGCGGTATCGCCGCGAGCGCTGGGTAACGCCGGCGGGGGGGAGGGTGGTAGCGCCGCTGCCGCCGGGGATCGTCGGCGGCTGGGGTGCGAACCTGCGGCGCTTCATCCTCGCCTGCCACGTGCAGGGACAGGTGACGACGGAGCGGCTGACGGCTCTTCTGACCGGGATCGGCATCGCCATCTCCAAGCGCCAGGTCGTGCGACTGATAGCGGATCACGTGGACGAGTTCGTGAGCGAGGATCGCGACGTGCTTCGCGCGGGCCTTGCGACGGCACAGTGGGTGACGGTGGATGACACCTCCGCACGCCACGCCCACGCGGACGGCTACACCACGCAGATCGGCGACGATCGCTTCACGGCCTTCCGCACCGGTGCCTCGAAGTCGCGCGCGGCGTTCCTGGACACGCTTCGCGCCGGTCACGGCGAGCATGTCGTGAACAAGGAGGCGCTGGCCTACATGCGCGGGCGCAATCTGGCGGGACCGGTCATCGATCGTCTCGAGGCCGCACTGCAGAAGATCTTCGCGGACGGGGCCGCATGGCAGGCGCACCTGACGGCGCTGGGCATCGACCAGCTCGGCGTGACGCCGGACCCGGTACGGATCGCCACCGAAGGTGCGTTGTGGGGCGCCATCCATCACCACGGCCTGCTGGGCGACACGGCGATCGTCTCCGATGGCGCCGGCCAGTTCCGCGTCGGCGAGCACGCGCTGTGTTGGGTGCATGCGGAGAGGCTCGTCCACAAGCTGGTGCCGGCAACGCCGCAGCAGCGACAGTCGGTCGAGCTGGTGCGTCAGCTGATCTGGTGGTTCTATCGAGACCTGAAGGCTTGGCAGAAGGATCCGTGCAAGAGATGCGCTGCGGCCCTGCGCGCCCGATTCGACCCCGCATCTTCCGGCCACGAACCGGATACAACCT
This sequence comes from Rhizobiales bacterium 12-68-15, assembly GCA_002279855.1. Taxonomy (GTDB): domain Bacteria; phylum Pseudomonadota; class Alphaproteobacteria; order Rhizobiales; family Xanthobacteraceae; genus Aquabacter. The sequence goes on along the minus strand of NCCY01000001.1, from coordinate 1,747 downwards.
GCTCGACCGGCTCCTGGCGCGGCTTCATCGCCGAAAACCCGAACTGCTGCGGGTTCTGGAGCGCCCCGAGATCCCGTTGCATACCAATGGCTCGGAGAACGACATCCGCGCCTTCGTCACCAAGCGCAAGATCTCCGGCGGCACGATGAGCGACGCCGGACGGCAGGCGCGGGACGTCTTCCTCGGCCTCATGAAGACCTGAATGAAGCTCGGCGTCTCGTTCTTCGCCTATCTCGGCGATCGGCTCGGCATCAACCCACAGGCCTCAATCCCACCCCTGCCAGATCTCATCCGGCAGGCCGCTCGACCGTAGCCGCCCCGGAATCTGCTCCGGTTACGATCAGCGCCTTATAACGCCCAATAGCCGTTTCGATCAGAGCACGTTTTCCACCCCCACCTCGGGGGCTCTCGAAGCGGCTCAGGTTGCCGATCTCGCTGACGAAGGTCACCGCCACAATGAGGTCGACGCCCCGCAAGGCTTGGAGTGCCTGGGATGGAAGCCTTTGGGATGAAGACGGCTTGCTGGCTTCAGCGCAGCCAACAGCCCACTTCGGCCGCAGTCGGATGGCTGTGGTTGATCAGCACGTTCAGGTCGGGAGAGCCGACGATCGGTACGATCGCCGAGGGAACGCGCAGCAGCAAGGAGGCGCGCGCCTCATGCCAGGTATCGCCCCTCTCTTGGCTCCAGGCCTCGTGCCGCCGCCAATCGGTCGGGAGACCTTCCAACGGTACGTCTTCAATTTCGACAGTGTCGGGGATCTCATAGGTGACCATGACCAGCTCCGGCAGGAGCGCGGGATCCTCCACATGGACCAGCTTTTCGAGGACGCAGAGCGCGGGCGATGTCGCGCAATAGGTGACGGCATGCCCCACGGTGTTCCAGCGGCCGTCGAAATGCAGGCCATAGCCGCCGTCCAGCGCCTGCGCATGCTGCCGGCCCGACAGGCGCCAGAGCCGCATCAGGCGGCCGCGCCCCAGGCGATCTTGCCGAGGATGGTCTCGATCACGCGCGCGCCGGCCTCGGTCTGCGCCACGACGAGCGGCGTCTCGCCGCCGAGCTCGGTGAGCGGGCGGCGCAGCCAACGGTTGGCCTTCTCCTGATCACCAAAGGTCTGCTCGGCCAGGGACTGCACGCGCAGGAGGCGCACGGCCCGGTCCGATTCATCGACCGTCAGCGGCTGCTGCTTGTCGGCGCGATGGCGGCGGGTGCGCTGCGGGATCACGAATCTCTCGATCTCCTGCTCGCTCATGCCCGCCTGGCTGAGCCCACGAAGAGCCGACAGGGGAAGCCTGTTGCGGACGGCGAGAGCCAGGTCGGCCTGCGAGCGCACGACCGTGCCGAGCACGCTCTGGCCTCCCAGCTTGCGGGCAACCTCCACGACTATGGCAATCGACATGAGAGCCTCCTTGCAGTCAACGGCAATACGCCTTAGACATATGCGGCATATTGCCGGAGAGCAAGAGCAGCTTTCTTCAGCAGGATTGTCCCCGAGGGATTTCAAAGGCATGGGCGGGGCCGTCGGAATACTCGCATGCCGCTGCACAAGGAAGGGGCCGGACGCCGTCGTCACCGCAGCACAGCGCAGAGGAACCCCCGGTCGGGGGCCCGCGATGCCGGCATCGCGGGGTGGCCCGCGGGGTTGACGGCACTAGATGTTCAGTCCCGGCATTTGCTGGATTGGATCGAGGATGAATCTCTCTGGCTCTGAAGTCCAGCATTTGCAGATGAACTCGTAGGGCGTGAGGC
>NCCY01000061.1 GCA_002279855.1 Rhizobiales bacterium 12-68-15 | reverse complement strand
CACCTCCATTCAGCATGTCTGATGCTGCGGCCGGATGGGTGGAAAAGCAAGGGCCGCCAAGGGTTGGCGGCCGATTCATTTGATCTCTGGCGAGAACCGTCCGGACGTGTCCGGACGGTCGATCGTGCGCGCGAAACGAGGGGTGGTGTCAGTCCACCTTCGCCCCCGAGGCTTTCACCACCTTGGCCCACTTGTCCTGCTCGGCGGTCCGGAAGGCGGCAAGTTCGGCGGGCGTCATCGCCCGCGTGTCGGCGCCGATTTCCGCATATCTGGCCTTCACCGCCGGGTCCGCCAGCACCTTCAGAACTGCCGCGTTGAGGGTATCCACCACCCCCTTCGGCAGGCCAGCGGGACCATAGAGGATGAACCAGCTCGCCGCATCGAAGCCGGGCACGCCGGATTCCGCGATGGTTGGCACATCCGGCAAGGCGGGCGAGCGCTGGGCGGAGGTGACTGCGATGGCGCGGAGATTGCCGGCGCGGATCTGGCCGATGGAGGAGGGCAGGTTGTCGAACATCACGTCCACCTGCCCGCCCACGAGATCGTTCACCGCCGGGGATGAGCCGCGATAGGGAACGTGTGTCATGTCCACGCCCGTCATCTGCTTGAACAACTCGCCCGAGAGATGGATCGAGGTGCCGCTGCCCGAAGAGGCCATGGTGAGCGGGGGCTTCGCCGCCTTCGCCTCGGCGATGAGGGCCTGCACAGTCGTGGCCTTCACCTTCTGCGGGTTGACCTCCAGCACGTTGGGGACGCCGCCCACATAGGCGATAGGGGTGAAATCCTTGCCGGCGTCATAGGGCATCTTGGCATAGAGCGAGGGGCTGATGGCGTGGGTGGCTATGGTTCCCACCAGAAGGGTGTAGCCGTCCGGGGTGGCCTTGGAGACCTGATCCGAGCCGGTATTGCCCGCAGCGCCGGCCTTGTTTTCAACCACCACCTGCTGGCCAAGCACCTTGGTCAGCCCGTCCGCAACGATGCGGCCCATGATGTCCGTCGTCCCGCCGGGCGGGAAGGGCACCACCAGATGGACAGGGCGCGCCGGATAGGTCTGGGCGAGGGCGGTTTCGGGAAGGCAGAGGCTGGCCGCAGCGGCGAGCCCGGCGGGTACCAGAACGCCCGCAAGGCGAATGACGGACCGACGACACAGAAACATGTTTCCTCCACCCACTTGGATTTTATGGGAAGAGGTTATGGACCCTTCTGCAGACGATCCAGCTTAAACCGAGCCATTATGGATGATGACTGGATGCGCTCTCGTTTGTGAGTGATCTGGAAAATAGTAAAACAGATTGAGCTCATCTGTGGAATGATTTGAAAAATCGGAACGCGACAGGATGAATACAAAAAATCCCGCCCGAAACGGAATCGGGCGGGATGAATGACAGCCAGGACAGGCTCAAAGCGGAGGTTCAGTCCACCTTGGCGCCGGAGACCTGCACCACCTTGGCCCACTTTTCCTGCTCCGCCTTCTGGAAGGCGCCGAGCTGGTCGGGGGTCATGATGCGGATTTCAGCGCCCACTTCGGCGTAGCGCTGCTTCACGGCGGGCTCTGCCAGAGCCTCGTTCACCGCCTTGTTGATCTTGTCCACGATGGCCTTGGGGGTCTTGGCCGGCGCGAAGATGGCGAACCAGCTGGACGCATCGAAGCCGGGCACGCCGGATTCCGCGATGGTCGGCACGTCGGGCAGAGCGGGCGAGCGCGTCAGCGAGGTGACCGCGATGGGGCGCAGGGTGCCGGCGCGGATCTGGCCGATGGAGGAGGGCAGGTTGTCGAACATCACGTCCACCTGGCCACCCACGAGGTCGTTCACCGCCGGGCCGGAGCCGCGATAGGGAACGTGGGTCATGTCCACGCCGGTCATCTGCTTGAACAGTTCGCCGGACAGGTGGATGGACGTGCCGTTGCCGGAGGACGCCATGGTGAGCGGGGGCTTGGCCGCCTTCGCCTCGGCGATGAACTCCTGGACGGTCTTGGCCTTCACCTTCTGGGGATTGACCTCGAGCACGTTCGGCACGCCGGCGGCGAACGCCACGGGCACGAAATCCTTCTGCGGGTCGAAGGGCATCTTGGTGTAGAGCGAGGAATTGATCGCGTGCGTGCCGATCGTGCCCATCAGCAGCGTGTAGCCGTCGGGCGTGGCGCGGGCGACGGTGTCGGATCCGGTATTGCCACCGGCTCCCGCCTTGTTCTCCACGATCACCGGCTGGCCAAGGGACTTGGTGAGCTTTTCAGCCAGCAGGCGCGCGAAAATGTCGGTGGTGCCGCCGGCCGAGAACGGCACGACCATGGTCACGGTCCGGGTCGGATAGTCCTGCGCAAAGGCGCCGGAGGCAGAGAGGGCGAGGCCAAGGCCCACGGGAACGAGAGCACGCGCGAGGCGCAGGACAGTTCGGCGAGTATGCTGCATCGACTCCTCCGGCAGCCATGCAACGGCTGCATACGTTTTATGAGGAGACCACCCTAGGACACATGACGGCTGCAGAACAGTCCTACCGCAACGTGCAAATATGCCATATAGTGACCGATCAGTCGGTTTATTCCGGCGGCGGTCCTTTTTCGCCCGGCCGTCCTGTCGGCTGCGCCTCGCCGCGCTTGCCGATGCCGATCATGGCGGCTTCTTTCGTGGGATAAGGGCCGGCCACCGGCTCGCCGCTTTCCGTGAGCGCCCACCAGCCTTCCTGAATGTTCTTCTGCGCCGCTTCCGTCGGGCCGATCTGTTGAGGGATGAGCATGATCGTCTCCTGAGAATGGATTTGTCTTCGCTGCGCAGCCGCCCCGGTTGTGCAAGCGTGCGGATACTCCGCCTTTAAGGCGTGTCCTGGCCTCCCGTGCGGCAGCGGGGCACTTCCATCTCGCTTTGGTCGGTCAGCGTCGGGAATTCTCCGAGGTTTTCGAGAGTTTCCGCCGGTTGTTCCGTGTCGCGCGTTTCATCGACGGGGAGGGTGGTGGAGAGGTAAGTCTCCTTCTGGGCGACGATCTCGGTTGCGAGATCGCGATAGATCTCCTCGCGCCCTTCCGGCTTGCCGTCCGCCTCCCACAGGCGCCGGGCAGTCTGCTGGATGCGGGTTTCGGTGTCGGTCATGGCCCAGTCTCCACGGGGGATGTCCGGGTCTCAACGCCATCCCGCGCGCCAGCGTTCCCCTGCCACGCGCTGCGCCATTGCATGCAAATTGCAATTCACAGATTAAAAAATGGGCATTTCCTGATTTCGGGCGCAAATGGTGCAGCGCGTATAGTCGGTCAAGCTGTTGATTTACCGAACAATCTGGACATCCAGGGCGTCGGCACCAACGTCCCCGGCTATGAGGCGAGCTGGAACTGCTACGACCGGCTCATCACCCATCCCATGAAGACGGTGAACGGCACCCCCTATTACGACCGCGACAAGTTCGAGGGCCAGCTCGCCGAGGACATGAATGTCGGCGACATGTCGGTGACGTTCAAGCTCAAGAGCACGGCCAAGTTCCAGGACGGCACGCCGGTCACCGCCAAGGACGTGAAGTGGTCGCTGGACCGCGCCGTCACGGTCGGCGGCTTCCCCACCTTCCAGATGAAGGCGGGCTCGCTGGAGAAGGCCGAGCAGTTCGTTGTGGTGGACGACCGCACCGTGCGCGTGGACTTCATCCGCAAGGACCGGCTCACCATCCCCGATCTCGCGGTGATCGTGCCGTCCATCTACAATTCCGAACTGGTGAAGAAGAACGCCACCGCGCAGGACCCGTGGGGCCTCGAATATACCAAGCAGAACACCGTCGGTTCCGGCCCCTACAAGGTGGTGAAGTGGACCCCCGGCACCGAGGTGGTCTACGAGCGCAACGAGAACTGGGTCGGCGGCGTGCCGAAGATGAAGCGCATCATCTGGCGCATGGTGCCGTCCTCCGGCAACCGCCGCGCGCTGCTGGAGCGGGGCGATGCGGACATCTCCTATGATTTGCCCAACAAGGACTTCGTGGAACTGAAGGAGAGCGGCAAGCTCACCATCATCTCCACGCCCTATTCCAACGGCCTGCAATATATGGGCATGAACGTGACGAAGCCGCCCTTCGACAATCCGAAGGTGCGCCTCGCCATGGCCTATGCCATGCCCTACCAGAAGATCATGGACGCGGTCCTGTTCGGCCTCTCCAAGCCCATGTTCGGCGCCCCGGCGGATGCGAAGACCGAAGTGGCGTGGCCGCAGCCCACCAAATACGTGACCGACCTTGCCAAGGCGAAGGCGCTGCTGGCGGAGGCGGGATATCCGAACGGGTTCGAGACGGATATTTCCTTCGACCTCGGCTTCGCCGGCATTAACGAGCCGCTCTGCGTGCTGGTGCAGGAGAGCCTCGCCCAGATCGGCATCAAGACCACCATCAACAAGATCCCCGGCGCCAACTGGCGCACGGAGCTCAACAAGAAGACGATGCCGATGTTCACCAACGTGTTCTCGGGTTGGCTGGACTATCCGGAATACTTCTTCTTCTGGTGCTATCACGGCGCAAATTCCGTGTTCAACACCATGAGCTACCAGTCGAAGGCCATGGACACCTTCATCGATGGCGCCCGCGCCGCTGCCGCCATTGGCGACAAGGCAGCCTATGACACGGATATCAAGGGCATGGTGGACCTCGCTTTCGCCGACGTGCCGCGCATTCCGCTGTTCCAGCCTTACGTGAACGTCGCCATGCAGAAGAACGTCTCGGGCTACGAATACTGGTTCCACCGCCGCCTCAACTACGCAACGCTCCAGAAGGGCTGAGCGGGGCGGCCGGGTTCGCTTGCGGAAAGCGGAGCCGAAGCGCCGGTTCACCGCTCTCCCTCCCCCACGTCCTGGGAGAGGGACGGGGAGGGGGGAGACCGGGAACCGTCCAGCCCCGGAGTCCCGAAGCCTGCGCCAAGGCCTTCTCCCTCCCCACCCCTCCCTCATTTCTTTGGAGAGGGGCGCGTCGCAATTGTCTGCGGCCATCACATGAAACGGCCGGCGCGTCTGGCGCCGTCCTTGCATCGCTGACCTTGCATCCAGGAACGAGACCTCGCCGAGAGGGAAGGCCGTCATGCTGAAGCTGATCACCAGTCGTCTCTTGATCGCGATCCCCAGCCTCATCGGCGTGGTCATCGTGACCTTCCTGCTGACTCGGGTGCTGCCGGGCGACACCGCCGCCTATTTCGCCGGCCCCGCCGCAACCCCGCAGGCCATTGCCGAGATCAAGACCAAGCTCGGCCTCGACAAGCCGCTCATCATCCAGTTCGGCGATTATGTGGGCGCGCTGGCGAAGGGGGACCTCGGCACCTCGCTCTCCACCGGCCAGCCGGTCATCACCGAGATCACCAACCGGCTTCCCGCATCGGCGGAACTGACCTTGTCCGGTCTCATCCTGGCACTGGTTATCGCCATTCCGTTCGGCATCGCGGCGGCGGTGAAGCAGGGATCGTGGGTGGACCATTCCTGCCGCATCCTCACCACGGCGGGCGTCTCGTTGCCGGTCTTCTTCACCGGGCTCCTGCTGGTCTACCTGTTCTATTTCCGCCTCGGCTGGGCACCCGCGCCGCTCGGACGTCTCGACGCCTTCGCCATGGCGCCGGATACGGTGACCGGCTTCTATCTCATCGACACGCTGATTGCGGGCGACGTCGAGACCTTCCGCGCCGCGCTCGCCCAGCTTGTCATCCCCGCGCTGACGCTGGCCATCTTCGCGCTGGCGCCCATCGCCCGCATGACCCGCGCCTCCATGCTGGCGGTGTTGTCGTCCGAATTCGTGCGCACCGCGCGGGCAGCGGGGCTGACGCCGTGGAAGGTCATCATCGTCTATGCCTTCCGCAATGCCATGCTGCCGGTGGTGACCACGCTCGGCATGGTGTTCTCCTTCCTGCTGGGCGCCAATGTGCTGGTGGAGAAGGTGTTCGCCTGGCCCGGCATCGGCTCCTATGCGGTCGAGGCGCTGATCACCTCGGATTTCGCCCCCGTGCAGGGCTTCGTGCTGGCCATGGCCATCCTCTATGTCCTGCTCAACCTCATGATCGACATCGCCTACGGCATCATCGATCCGCGCGCCCGCAGCGAAGCGTGAAGGAGCGCCCCATGACCATCGCCTCCCCCTCCGCCGCCCGCCCCAGCCCGCTTCTGGCGACGCTGAAGCACGCGCGCTATGTGATCTCGGACAATCCCGTCACCGGCCTCGCCTTCGGCATGGCGCTGGTGCTGGTGGTGTGCGCGTTGCTCGGGCCATACATCGTCCCGCACGACCCCTACGCCTCCAACACCGCCATGGCGCTGAAGCCGCCATCCGCCACCTACTGGTTCGGCACCGACCAGCTCGGGCGGGACATCTTCTCCCGCGTCATCGTGGCCACCCGGCTGGATCTCGGCATCGCGGTCTGCTCGGTGGCGCTGGTGTTCGCGGCGGGCGGCATCGCCGGCATCGCCTCCGGCTTCTTCGGCGGCTGGACGGACCGGATCATCGGCCGCATCTCCGACACCATCATGGCCTTCCCGCTGTTCGTGCTGGCCATGGGCATCGTGGCGGCGCTGGGCAACACGGTGACCAACATCGTGATCGCCACCGCCATCATCAACTTCCCACTTTATGTGCGGGTCGCCCGCTCGGAGGCGCAGGTGCGGCGGCAGGCGGGCTTCGTGCAGGCGGCGCGGCTCACCGGCAATTCGGAATGGCGCATCCTGCTGACGCAGATCCTGCCCAACATCATGCCCATCATGATGGTGCAGATGTCGCTCACCATGGGCTACGCCATCCTCAATGCGGCGGGCCTGTCCTTCATCGGCCTCGGCGTGCGCCCGCCCACGGCGGAGTGGGGCATCATGGTGGCCGAGGGCGCCACCTACATCATTTCCGGCGAATGGTGGATCGCGCTGTTTCCCGGCCTGTCGCTGATGTTCGCGGTGTTCTGCTTCAACCTGCTGGGGGACGGTCTGCGCGACATCGTCGATCCCCAGCGCCGCACCTGAGCCATGGAGGCGCACATGCACGGCGTCATCGATCCGGCCACCGCCGGCACCCTCGCCCCCTCCGAGGAGCCGCGCGGCCCGCTGCTCCAGGTCCGTGACCTCACGGTGGAATTCGCCACCCGCAACGGCCTCGTGAAGGCGGTGAAGAATGTGAACCTCACGGTGGCCAAGGGCGAGACCCTCGGCATCGTGGGCGAGAGCGGCTCGGGCAAGTCGGTCACCTCCTACACCGTCATGCGCATCCTCGACCGTGCCGGGCGCATCGCGGAGGGCTCCATCGCCTTTTCCGGTATCGACATCGCCCATGCGGGCGAGAAGCAGATGCGCGACCTGCGCGGCCGCGAAATGTCGATGATCTTCCAGAACCCGCGCGCCGCGCTCAACCCCATCCGCAAGGTGGGCCACCAGATCGGCGACGTGCTGCTCCATCACCTTCAGGCGGACCCCCGCAATGTGAAGGAGAAGGTGATCGAGATCCTCAACCAGGTGCGCATCGCCCGGCCGGAGGAGCGCTATCACGCCTATCCGTTCGAGCTGTCGGGCGGCATGTGCCAGCGCATCGTCATCGCGCTGGCGCTCGCCTGCCGGCCGCAGCTGATGATCGCCGACGAGCCCACCACCGGCCTCGACGTGACCACGCAGAAGGCGGTGATGGACCTCGTGACGGAACTCACCCGCGCACGGGGCATGAGCACCCTGCTCATCACCCACGATCTCGGCCTCGCCGCCGCCTATTGCGACACGGTGATGGTGATGGAGAAGGGCGAGGTGGTGGAGACCGCCCCGGCCGAGCAGATCTTCCGCAATCCCCAGCATCCCTACACCCGCAAGCTGATGCGCGCGACGCCCCGTCCGGGCATTTCCCTGCGCGACCTGTTGCCGGAGGAGGCGCAAACTCGGGGGCGGGTCCAGGCCAGCCCCCGCCCCAACCCTCCCCCGCAAGCGGGAGAGGGGGGTCCGGTCGCGCCAGTCGAAGCCGTTGCCACTCCTGACGCAGACGTCGCCGCCAGCAACCCTCTCCCGCTTGCGGGGGAGGGCAGGGAGGGGGCCGCCGCGCCAGCGGCGGGACTGTCGAGCGTTGCGAAGGGGTCCCCCGCGCCGGCGGCGGAGAAGACGCTCCAGCCGCTCCTGAAGGTGGAAAACCTCGTCAAGGAATATCCCCGCCAGGGGGCGCCGATCGCCTTTCTCGCCGGGCTGTTCGGCAAGAAGCCGGCGAAGGAGGACGGCATCTTCCGCGCGGTGGACGGCATCTCGTTCGAGGTAGGGAAGGGCGAGAGCGTCGGCCTCGTGGGCGAGAGCGGCTGCGGCAAGTCCACCACCTCCACCATCGTGATGCGCCTGATCGATGCGACATCCGGGCGGATCACCTTCGATGGCGAAGACCTCTCCGCCATCCCGGCCAAGAGCTTCGCGCACCATCCCATGCGCAAGCGCATCCAGATGGTGTTCCAGGACCCGACCGAAAGCCTCAACCCGCGCTATACCGCCGCCCGCGCCATTGCCGATCCCCTGCTGCGGATGGGGGGCATGTCGGAGGGGCCGGCCCTGCGGGCGAAGGTGGAGGATCTGGCGGGCATGGTGGGCCTTCCGGTGGACCTGCTGGACCGCTTCCCGCACCAGCTTTCCGGCGGCCAGAAGGCCCGCGTCGGCATCGCCCGCGCCATCGCGCTCAATCCCGATCTGGTCATCCTCGACGAGCCCACGGCGGCGCTCGACGTGTCGGTCCAGGCGGTGGTGCTGAACCTGCTGGAAGACCTGAAGCACAAGATCGGCATGAGCTACCTGTTCGTCTCCCACGACCTGCATGTGGTGCAGTTGCTGTGCGACCGCGTCATCGTCATGCGGCAGGGCCGCGTGGTGGAGGAGGGGACGGCGGAACAGGTGCTGGCGGCGCCCAAGGATGCCTATACCCGCGAACTCATCGCCGCCATCCCGCACCCGCCGGTGTGAGGGCGGCACCGGTGTCAGCGCCGGGCTTGGCCGATGCATGACGGCCTTCAAAGCGTGGCGCAACCGACGGGCCGGGCGCGCCGGAAACTCCCTCTCCCGCTTGCGGGGGAGGGGTGGGGAGGGGGCGTCCTGGCGCTGTCTTTCCCGGTCTTCCCCTTCCCAGCCCTCCGCCACTTCGCGGGAGAAGGGGGCGCGCTGCTCCTTGTGGGTGCACGCCCTGGAAGAGGGAGGCGGCATGTCCGGGACAGCGTCGGGTGTGACGGATCAATATCGAGGCGCGCAGACAGGGCGCCGGGGACTGCCTGAGAATTCGAGAAAGGACGCAGGATGACCGCATCGACCCCGCCGCTTCCTCGTGTGGAGGAGCGCGACCTGGAGCGCCTGCTGGATGGCGCCATCGGGGCCTATGGCCTCGGCGTTGAGCCCGCCTGGCACAGGGAGGCGATGGCAAACCTGCGCAGTGTCGCCGATGCCGCCCATTTCGTGATGGCGGCGGACCTCGGCGACGAGGCGGAGCCTGCCCCGGTGTTCCGTCCATGAGCGCCCCGCTCGATCCCGCCGCGCTGGCCGTCGCGCCGGCCCACGCCATCGCCTCCGCCGTCAAGGCGGGGACCGTCACCGCCCGCGCGGTCACCGAGGCGAGCCTTGCCCGCATCGCCGCGCTGGAACCGCAGGTGAATGCTTTTACGGACATCACAGCCGCCCGCGCCCTCGCCAAGGCGGACGCGATCGACGCGGCGCGGGCGGGCGGCGCGGACCTCGGCCGCCTCGCCGGGGTGCCGTTCGCGGTGAAGAATCTGTTCGATGTGGCCGGCCTCACCACCCGTGCCGGTTCGAAGATCAATCGCGAGCTGCCCCCGGCCCCCCGCGATGCGACGCTGGTCGAGCGGCTGGAAGCGGCGGATGCCGTGCTGGTGGGCGCGCTGAACATGGGCGAATACGCCTATGACTTCACCGGCGAGAACGAACATGACGGCCCCTCGCGCAACCCCCATGACCTCGGCCACATGTCCGGCGGCTCCTCGGGCGGCTCGGGGGCGGCGGTGGCGGCGGGCGAGGTGCCGCTGGCGCTCGGCTCCGACACCAACGGCTCCATCCGCGTGCCCTCGGCGCTGTGCGGCCTGTTCGGTCTGAAGCCCACTTACGGCCGGCTGTCGCGCGCGCGCACCTTTCCCTTCGTCGCGTCCTTCGATCATCTCGGCCCGTTCGCGCGCTGCCCGCTCGACCTTGCGCTCGCCTATGATGCCATGCAGGGCGAGGATTTCGACGACCCCGCCCAGACGGTGCGCCCCTATGAGCCGGTGGCGCCCATGCTGGCGGAGGGCGCCGGCGGCCTGCGCATCGCGGTGGCCGGCGGCTATTTCCGCGCGAAGGCCATGCCGGAGGCGCTGGCGGCGGTGGACCATGTGGCGGCGGCGCTCGGCGTCGATCGCGTGATTGATATTCCCGATGCGGCGCGGGCCCGCGCGGCGGCCTATGTGATCACGGCGGCGGAGGGCGCGGCGCTGCATGCCGGACGATTGCGGGCGCGGCCGGGGGACTTCGACCCGGCGGTGCGGGACCGGCTCATTGCGGGCCTCGCCATTCCCTCCGGCTGGGTCATCGCCGCGCAGAAATTCCGTCACGCCTTCCGCGCCCGGATGCTGAAGCTGTTCGAGGAGGTGGACATCCTGCTCGCCCCCTCGACGCCCTGCCGGGCGCCGGCGCTGGGGCAGAAGACCTTCGTGCTGGATGGCGAAACCCTGCTGGTGCGGCCCAATCTCGGCCTCTTCACGCAGCCCATCTCGTTTGTCGGCCTTCCCGTCGCCGCCGTGCCGGTCTGGCTGGACGAGGGCCTGCCATTGGGCGTTCAGGTGATCGCGCCGCCTTGGCGGGAGGATCTCGCCCTGAAGGTGGCGCAGGCGCTGGCCGATCTCGGCACCGCCAGGGCGCCGGTGGCATCAGTGACGCTTATCAAGTGACTTGACCCGACCGGCCCGGCCCGGTCTGCTGGCGGTTCCCGACCGGCGGGGCAAGAGCGTTCAAGGAGTGATCGTGGAAATCAACCGACCCGACATCGTGGCTGAAGTGGAGGCCGCTTTCGCCCGTTATGAGGACGCGCTCGTCAACAATCATGTTGAGACGCTGGAAGCGCTGTTCAACGATTCCCCCCACACCATCCGCTATGGCGCGACCGAAATCCTCTATGGCATGGACGAGATCCGCGCCTTCCGGCGGGGCCGTTCGCCGGTGGGGCTGATGCGGACGCTGGACCGCACCGTCATCACCACCTACGGCACCGACATGGCGGTGGCATCGACCCTGTTCGCGCGGGAAAACGCACCGGGCAAGATCGGGCGCCAGCAGCAGACCTGGGTGCGCTTTCCGGATGGCTGGCGCGTCGTCGCCGCCCATGTCAGCGTGATCCCCGATCCGGCCGCCTGAGGCCGTGAGTCGAGAACTCACATGACCAGCGCCATCCCCGCCCCCCTCGCAACCGAGCGTCCGGCCCGTCCGCGCCGCAGGCGGGGGCCGGCGCGCAACATCACGCGCACAGAGGAGCTTCGGCTCCAGATCGCGGACGACATCGTGCGCGGGCGCATCGCGCCCGGCACGGCGCTGGAAGAGATGGAGATTGCGAAGCGCTACGGCGTGTCTCGAACCCCGGTGCGCGAGGTCATCCGCGATCTCGCCGCCTCCGGCCTCGTGGAGACGCGCCCGCACCGCTCGGCGCTGGTGGCCCAGCCCTCGCTGGAGCGCCTGCGCGGCATGTTCGAGGTGATGGCGGAACTGGAGGCCATGTGCGCCGGGCTCTGCGCGCTCAACATGACCTCTTCCGAGCGGGGGCAGTTGCAGGCGATCCATGCGGACCTTGCAGCACTGACCCGGCAGGGCGACGAGGCGAACTACACGTTTCTCAACGAGCGCTTCCACACCTTCCTCTATGCGGGAGCGCACAACGATTATCTGTGCGAGATCACGCTCGCCACGCGGGCACGGCTCCAGCCGTTCCGCCGCGCCCAGTTCCGCAATCTCGGCCGCCTCGCGCTGTCCTATGCGGAGCATGACCGGGTGGTGACCGCGATCCTGCGCGCTTCAAAGGGCGAGGCGGAAGCCGCCATGCGGGCGCACATCCTCACCGTGGAGCACGCTTACGAGCGGTATGCGGAAAGCGTGTGAGGGCGCGCGCGGCGCCCCTCACACCTTGTCTTCAGGTGATGGTCTTCATCATCAGTTGATGGTCTTGGGCGTGGCGACCGCGCCGCTATTGGCCGGCGTGGCCCGGTGCGCGGGCGCGGTGCGGCGGGCGGCGACGGGCTTCTTCATGGCCTTGCCGGCGGGCGGCGTCGGCGCATCGGCTTTCGCAGCGGCGGTGCGGGGCGCGGCTTTGGCGGCGCTCGCCCGGCGTTTCGTGGCAGGCGCGGCAGAGGCCGTCGCTTCAGCCTTCGGCGCGCTTTTCACGGAGCTGGCCGGGGCGCGGGACTTTTCGGTCGCTTCGGTCTTTGCGGGTGCCTTGGCCTTGGCGGGCGCCTTGGCCCGCGCCCTGGCGGGCGCGCGGCGGCTCGCGGTCTTGCGCGCGGGCGCCTCGGTGTCGGCGGCAAGGCTCGGCACTGCCTTCGCCAGCAGCTTCTGGCTTCCCTCCGGCAGAAGGCTGCGGCCCGTGCCGGCGCGCCAGGCGAGGAAGCCGGCGCCCGCGAGGGCCACCAGCCCGATAATGCCGCCCCGGCGCATGCCCCATGAGCCGACGGCTGTGCTCGCAAGGCCGGAAGCCCAGCGCTCGAATTCACCCATCTGACGCGTCATGACCATTCGTCCGTCTCCTGTGTGCAGGGGGCGCGGACCCGGACGGTGCGCGCCCCATTCTCACACAGGAAAAGACTCAAGCCTCGCCTTTGTTCCCGCACGGCCGCGTGAGCGCTGCCATGCGGGGGCAGGGTGGTGAAGGACTTCAGGCCGCATCGCCCCATTTGGGGAACGGATCGGGCAGGCCGCGCAGACCGGCGAAGTCGAGAAGCTTCGGGTCGGTGGGGCCGACAAGGCATTCGTCGAGGGCCGAGCGGATGCCCGCCTCGTCCAGTTCCGCGCCCACCCCGATGAACACCAGTTCCTGCCGCCTGTCGCCATAGCCGGCCGTCCAGTGGCGCTTCAGCTCCTTGCGCCACTCGGCATCCTGCGGCCACCGCTCGGGCGGCACGGCGGCCCACCAGAAGCCCATGGGCTCGGTGCGGCACAGGGCGCCCGCAAGGCTCATGTCGCCCACATAGGCATCGCGGGTCGCCAGCCAGAACAGGCCCTTGGCCCGGATGAGGCCCGGCCAGGTGCGGGCGAGGAAATTCTGGAATTTCTGCGGGTGGAACGGCCGGCGCGCCCGATAGACGAAGCTGCGCACGCCATATTCCTCTGTCTCCGGCACATGGTCCTGGAAGCCGTACAGCTCGCGATACCACAGGGGATGCTCGCGGGCGGTCTCGAAGTCGAAGCGGCCGGTCTCCAGCACGTCGGAGAGCGGCACGTCGGAGAAGTCCGTCTCCACCAGCCGCGCGCGCGGGTTCAGCGCCTTCACCACGGCGCGGGCATGGGCGAGCTGGTCCGGCGGGGTGGCGGACACCTTGTTGAGGATGATGGTGTCCGCGAACTCCATCTGGTCCACCAGCAGGTCCACCAGCGTGCGTTCGTCGTCCTCGCCCAGGCTCTCGCCCCGGTCGCGCAGGAAATCGGCGGAGCCGTAATCCTTCAGCAGGTTCGCGGCGTCCACCACGGTCACCATGGTGTCGAGGCGGGCGAGGTCGGAGAGGGAGAAGCCCTCCTCGTCGCGGAATTCGAAGGTGGCGGCAACGGGCAGCGGCTCGGCGATGCCGGTGCTCTCGATCACCAGCGCGTCATAGCGGTCCTCGCGGCACAGGCGCGTCACTTCCGCCAGCAGGTCGCCGCGCAGCGTGCAGCAGATGCAGCCATTGGTCATCTCCACCAGCGTCTCTTCCGTACGCGACAGGTTCGCCCCGCTCTGGCGCACCAGCTCCGCGTCGATGTTCACCTCCGACATGTCGTTGACGATGACAGCCACCCGCCGCCCCTCCCGATTGGTGAGGATGTGGTTGAGCAGGGTGGTCTTGCCGGCGCCGAGGAAGCCGGAAAGCACGGTGACAGGCAGGCGCGGATCGGGCTCGGCCATCTGGAGATCCTATAAGTGATACAATGTATCTTCTAAATGGCACGCCCCCCTGCCGCATGCAAGACCTGTCCCGGGCTCATGCGCAGGCTTGCGCTGCGGCGCACAATCGCTTAGCAAGCGCCCCCTTCGATCCATGCTTCCGGTGTTCGTCCCGGCGGGGGACAGGCGGCGCGTATGCGCCGTCCGGCAGGGTCTCAGGTGCAGGCGGGAAACCATGGCAGCGTGCGGGCTCGATTTCGGCACATCCAACACCACGCTCGGTTTCCAGACCGCCGCCGGGCCGCGCCTCGCGCTGCTGGAAGGCGGCGCCGACACGCTGCCGAGCGCGATCTTCTATCCCCGCAGCGGCGCGCCCCATGTGGG